>DASPMT010000459.1:0-2270 GCA_035626935.1 Phycisphaerales bacterium
CCGCGGCCCGGCAGCACCAGGTACCGATCCCCCTCCCCGTCCACTCGATCGCCGACCCCCACCCGCCCAGACGGTTATGCGGCACCAGTCCGCACGGTCCGTGCAGACCGCTGGTGTCCTCCGCGAGCGGATCGACCCGCACAACCCCGATCAGGCGGATGCAGCCGTCGGCCCGCGGCGTGCCCACGCCCACCACCGCCCCACACACAGCCGCCAGAAGCACGTCCACCATTCGTTGACTCCACCTTTGCGTGGAGCCTAGATCACGCCTCCGGGCCACGCCGACGGCCTCGCTGCAAAGAGTGTGTAAACCCGCTCCCCTCATACACTCTCCCAATGACCGAAGCACTCCTGTTCATCATGCTCGCCCTCCAGGCGATCCTTGTGGTCATTGGCGTCATCCTGCTCTCGCGCAAGCCCGCGCAGCCGACCGACCACACTCAGGATCTCGCTTCCCTTAAGAGCCGCCTTGAGAACGTCTTCGAAGCCCACGACCGACTCGAACGCGAGATCACCGGTGAGATCGACCGGCTCCGCGCCGAGTCCACCCAGACCGCCAGCAACCTCCGCACCGAACTCTCCACAACCCTCAGCACCAACGCCGCGGCCATCAACCAGGCCCTCACCGCCGCCGGTGCACACCAGCAGGCCCAGACGAGCACCGCCCTCACCGGAATCAACACGGCCGTCTCCGAGCGCCTCAGCGACTTCACCAAGGGCCTCACCAAGCTCGCCGACTCCAGCGCCACCAGCTCAACCCACCTGCGCTCCGAGATCGAGCTCAAGCTCAACGCCCACGCAACCAAGCTCACCGAGATCAACTCCGCCATCACCGCCCACCTCGACAAGCTCCGCACCCGCGTCGAGGACCGCCTCTCGATGATCCAGCAGTCCAACGACCAGAAGCTCGAGCAGATGCGTGCCACGGTCGACGAGAAACTGCAGTCCACGCTCGAAAAGCGCTTGGGCGAGTCCTTCAAGCAGGTCGCCGACCGCCTCGACGGCGTGCAGAAAGGCTTCGGCGAGATGCAGGCCCTCGCCGGAAACGTCACCGACCTCCGCCGTGTTATGACCAACGTCAAGACCCGCGGCACCTGGGGCGAGGTCCAGCTCTGCAACCTCCTCGAACAGCTCTTCGCCAGCACGCAGTACGTCGCCAACTTCAAGCCCAAGCGCAGCGGCGAGATGGTCGAGTTCGCCCTCCGCCTCCCCGGCGGCGCATCGGGCGGCTCGGACGAGCCCATCTACCTCCCCATCGACAGCAAGTTCCCCGTCGAAGACTTCCAACGCCTCAGCGCCGCGGCCGAAGTCGGCGACCCCGTCGCCGTCGCCGCCGCGCGCAAGGCACTTGAGAACCGCATCTATCAGTGCGCGGCCGACATCAAGAACAAGTACATCAACGTCCCCGTCACCACCGACTTCGCGATCCTCTTCCTCCCCACTGAGTCGCTCCACGCCGAGGTCCTCCGCATCGACGGCCTCTGCGAGTGCCTGCAGCGCGACTACCGCGTCACCATCACCGGCCCCACCACCTTTGCCGCCTTCGCCACCGCACTGCTCGTCGGCTTCCAGACGCTCAAAATCCAGAAGAGCACCGCCGCCGTCGGCAAGCTCCTGGGCCAGGTTCGCACTGACTTCAGCAAGTTCGCCGACCTCCTCGAAAGCGTCGAGGACAAGCTCGACTCCGCCAAGAGGACCGTCGGCGACGCCCGCCACCGCAGCGACATGATCGTCACCAGACTCGCCCGCGCCGACGGCTTGGAGCCGGCGCCCTCCCCCGCTCTTAACGGTCAAATCGAACCCAGCCTCCTCCCCGCTCCCACCGACGACTGACCGTCCCAACCGAGCCCGTCAGGAAGCGGACCGCGCCCCCCCCGCTCTCCCAACGCCCGTATCCGTCAAAGGGCCACCCCAGCGTCCGCTCCCTCACGGTCGCGGTTCGGTCTTTCCCCGGGTCCCCCCACCCCCCGCGGCCTGCCAATCCGGCACCCGTCCCGCGGCCTCCATCAACCCGCTGGCAGCAGCCTCCCGACCACCTCGACCATCTCCCCCGACTCCATCCCCGCTCCCCCGCTGAAATCGCCCTCACATCGACCTGCATTCCGCGCCTCACAGTCAATCGCCCCCCGCCCTCGCTGGCACCCCCGTTGCCCCCGTCCGGGCACGATGCAGTTCGCCCGCCCCCACAACCCCGACCGCCAGCCCGGCCACCACGCCGGCGACGCTGCCGGTTCGGGCGGGTGCGGCCAAGGCAGTTCGCCCGCGGGCCC
>DASPMT010000460.1:0-7064 GCA_035626935.1 Phycisphaerales bacterium
CCGGCGAAGACCGGCTTTCCCGCGACCGAATCGACCCACGCCGCAAACTCCGGCATGACCACCTCCGGCGGGCGTGTGCCATGCCGCGTCGCCGCGAACGCGTCCGGATGCTCCGCCCAGAACGCCGCCGTCGCGGGCTCCGGCGCTGCGCCGGGCAACAGGTCGAGGTTGGCGGAGAACGCGCCGAGCACCTCGCCCCCTTCGGCGATGGCGACGGACGCGAACGAGAGCATCGAGTGGGGGCCGGGGATCGGGCCGTCCGACTCCACATCGGTGGAGAAGTAGACCTCACGGCTCACTCCAGCCAATCCTTGCTCTTCAGCCGCTGGGGCACGTACTCCTCGGTCACGTAGCTGATGTCCTTGGTGATCAGCGACTCGACCTCCATCTTGAAGCCGTTCGCAAGCAGGCCCTCGATTTCCTTCTGCCACCCCTTGTGCCCCTCGAACCATGGATAAGCGGCGATCTCCTTTGCGCGCTTGATGTCGGTGTCGGTGAGCATGATCTGTACGTCGTCTGAGAGCCCGCAAGCCTTGTAGTCCTTGCTGCGGATCCCGAGGAACTTAGCGTCCGGGATGGCGAGCCGTTCACTCTCGAAGGCCAGCGAGATGGAACCCTGCTTGATGACGCTGAAGATGTAGTGTCCCCAGGGGTCGCAGTCCAGCAGGCAGTAGACGGGGAGGCCGAGCTCCTGGTTGAGGCGGCGGAGAAGACGGCGGACGCCCCGCGTCGGCTGACCGCTGCCTTCGGTCAGAATGCAGTTGTGCTTCTCCCAGAAGCGGTCCTCGTTGAAACGGCCCCAGACCGTGTCCTTCTCGACGTGGAGAACAAACTTCGCCTCGCACTTTTTGAACTGGATCACGTCGGGCTCGACGATCCCCGGAACTGCGTACCCGCCGGTCCACATGCGACTGCAGTCGATCTCGTCGCCGTTGTCGACGATGGTGATGTTGCCCACCATCGTGCCGCGCTTCTTGGCGTAGATGTGGAGCTCTTCGCGCAAGGCGCCGAACGAGACCTCCAGGTCCTCGAGGATGCCGTCGGACTCGTCCTGGTCACCGAAGGTCTTCTCTCCCTTGGTGCCCGCGACGGTATGGAGCCCCTTGTAGAACATCCCGCGCAGGCTCAACGTCTTTTCGGCGTCGATAAGCTGCTTGACGGAGTTGGAGTGCAAGCACGTCTGCATGAACTGCTTGGCCTGGTTGAGGTTGAACAGCTCGCGTTCGGCCGCGGCGCCGCCCATCTGCAGGATGCCGTGCTTCTTGTTCCAGATGGTGTTGCTCTTGGTCCGGAGAGGGATCTCGAGCTTTGGCTCCTTTCCGGCAAGGGACTTTTTGGCGACCTCGTCGGCAAAGCCGACGATGCGCGTCAGCGTCTTGGCGTCGCGGTCCTTGGCGGCCCTGCTCTGCGCGGCTGTTTTCTGCACCCGGGGGGCGCTCGCACCGCTTTCTGCCTTCTTGGCCATCTATCGCACTCCGTTGCGTTGCCCGACAGGATAGCCGTGGAGGCGGGAGGCTTGCACCTGCACGCCCCTGTCGGACAGCGGCCTCCGCGCGGCGAAAGTCGTGATCCGTGTTGATGGCGGGCCGGCTGGGGCGGCAGCCCCCCGGGAGGGTCAGCGGCTAGAGTGAAATGAGCGTGCGGCTGCATACCTTCCGGCATGCCCGAGACCCTCGCCCGTTTCGCCGCTGACCTCCGCGCGGAGCGCCTGAAGAAGCTGCCCCCGTTTCTGTTCAACGCCATCGACGACAAGAAGCGGGCCGCCATCGCCGCGGGAAAGGATGTCATCAACCTTGGCGTTGGCGACCCCGACCAGCCGACGCCGAGGTTCGTCATCGACGAGCTGGAAACCGCCGCGCGCAACGCCGTGAACCACCAGTACCCCGCCTGCTATGGGACGCACCGCTTCCTTACCGCCGCGGCGGGCTTCATGCGCAGGCGCTTCGGTGTGGCGGCGGACCCGAAGAAGCACATCGTCGCGCTCATGGGAGGCAAGGACGGCATCGCGCACTTTCCGCTCGGGGTGCTCAACCCCGGCGAAGGATCGATCGTTTTCGCGCCCGCGTACCCCGTGTACAAGCAGGCCTCGATGATGGCCGGCGCGACCGTCCATGTGATCGAGACGACGCCGGCCAGCCACTGGACTCCCCATCCCAACCAGCTGAGCGACGACCTGCTCAACGCGTCGAAGCTGCTGTGGCTCAACTTCCCGGGCAACCCGACCGGTGCCGCCGTCACCTCCGCCGAGCTGAGTCTGCTGGCGCGGCGCGCACTGGACCGCGGCGTCAGCGTCGCAAGCGATTTAGCGTACAGCGAGCTGTATTTCGAGGGCGGTGCGTCAAACTGTCCGAGCCTCCTCGCCGCCCCGACGATCGACCTCGAACACGACAGCGTCATCGAGTTCCATTCGCTGAGCAAGACCTTCAACATGACCGGTTGGCGCATCGGCTTTGCCGTCGGCAACGAGCGTCTGATCGCGGCGCTGAAACAGGTCAAGGACAACTACGACTCCGGCCCGTTCAACGCGGTGCAGGACGCCGCGGCCGTCGCCCTCGACCGCTACGACGACCCGGTGATCGCCATCCTGCGTGACGAGTACATCAAGCGGCGTGACGCGGCGGTCTCGGCACTCCGGTCGATCGGCTGCGAGGTGACGCCGCCCAAGGCCGGCATCTTCGTCTGGGCACGCTGCCCGGTCGATTCCACCACCGGAAAGCCGATGTCGTCCTGGCGCTTCGTCGAGAAGCTGATCGACGAGGCGGCGGTCGTCACCGTCCCGGGCGCGGGCTTCGCCGACTCCGCGCAGGACTGGTTCCGGCTCAGCCTCACGCGCGAAACGCCGCGGCTGCTGGAGGCGCTGCAGCGCATCAGCCGGCTGCGTTTCTGAGTTTCGCGAGCGCGTCCCGCCGGTCATCGAGAGACCGGCCTGTTTCCGCCGCGCCCGCGCACAGCGCGGCCACCGTCGCCAGCGCCTGCGACAGCGTGCTTACCACGTACTCGGTGCCGGCGTCCCCCAGTGCATGCTTCGCCGCCTCGGGCCGCTCGGCGCCGTCCCACATCCCCACCACGATCGGCAGCTCGGGGAACCGGGCCCGCACGCGTTTGCACATCACCCGCGCCTGCATCGCTCCAGAAGGCGGCACCACCGAGACGCACACCACGCAGGGCCGGCGCCGGGCGATGATCTCCAGCAGCTCGCCGCTGAGCGTCTCGTGCGAAACCACCTCCACCTTGAGCCCCCCGGCCGAGAGCACCTGCGCCAACATCCGGGCGGCCGCGCCGTCCATCGCGTCGCGCGACCCTACGCACATCACCGCGCCGGCGCCGTGGTGAAGAACCTGGTCGCTCGGACCGATGTCGTCGACGATCGCCGTCACGATCTCCCGCACCGACCGTTCCTGGCGCTCGTCGAGCTCGCCGTTGCTCCGCGCACCCTCGGCCAGGCGCAGCGCGGGGATCAGCAGCCCGTCGTAGACGTCCACCATCTCCGGCTTCTTCAGGCGGAACTGCTCGACGATCACGCCCACTTCCTCCGCGTCTGACGCCAGCAGACGCTGGTACAGCCTCGACTCCGGCGCGAGCGCGACCTTGTCCGACAGCAGCACGTCGAGGAACGCCAGGCGCGGGAAGTGCTGCCCGAGCACCGCGAGGCAGACGGCGATCGGCGTCGACAGGAGCAGGCCCATCGGGCCCCAGAGCCACCCCCAGAACAACGCCGACGCGAGCACGGCCATCGACGACAGCCCCGTTCCCTGCGCAAACAGCACCGGCTCGAGCACCTGGCTGCATACCAGTTCGACAACCGTTATCCACGCCATCACCAGCAGCGGCTGCTGCCAACCCGGCGATACCGCCAGCGATACCAGCACCGGGAACGCCGCCGCCGCCCAGGTGCCGATAAAGGGGATGAACCGCAGCACGATCGTCAGGCACCCCCACAGCAGCGCCCCGGGAACACCGAGCACCATCAGGCCGGCGCCGATCGTCACCCCGGCGATGATGTTGACGACCAGTTGGAGCAGCAGGAAGCGGCTAACCCGCTTTGCCGCGTCGTCCAGAGCGGGCGTCGTCTGGTGCATCGAGTCCCGCCCCATCAGACGGACGATCCGGTTGCGGAGCTCCTCGCGCTGAACGAGGATGAACACGGCGAACACCACCACGATGGCCGCCGTCGCCAGGCGCGCCACCACCGGCCCAAGCAGCGTCTCGGCAGACTGGATCGGCGAGGTCGTGGTGTCCACGATGCGCACCGGAACGGGTTCGGCCTGCTTCGCCGCCGAATCCTCATCGGGCGGGCCTTCGTCGCCCGGCCGCACGATCTCGTTCCCTAGCTCCTTCAGCGTGCTGCTCGCCTTGTCTAACGCGCGCGTCGAACCGCCCCGCAGGACCGCCAGCTTTTCGGCGATGTTCGACTTGTACCCCGGCAGATCGACCGCGAGCTGCACCGCCTGACCGTGCAGCACCCACCCAAGGGCGCCGACCACTGCCAGGAACATGCTCATCACCAGAACGACCGCCGCCACCCGCGGCACGCGCCACCGTTCCATGCGCCGCACGACGGGGACCAGCGTGAACGCCAGCAGCACCGCCAGGGCCACCGGGACCAGAACCTCGCTGGCCAGGTATAGGGCGCCGACGGAAGCGATCACCACCAGCACGGTGGGTGTGCGCGACAACCGAAACGTGGGACGGGTGCTGTCCATCGACAAGCGGTGAAATCAGCACCTAACGGAACCGTGAAGCGAACCCGCGACCGTCACGCATCCCAGCCCGGGCGCCGCCCTGCCACGTCCGCCCTGCCGTCAGTGGCACCCTTCGAAAAAGACGTCGATAAACACGACGAAATCGTTGTTGTTCCATTCCCCGTCCGGCCCGCGCACGCCCCCGGTGCTCCCCACGTCGGCGCGCGGATCGGCGGCGAAGAACAGGTCAATGAACACGATGAAGTCGTTGTTGTCCAGCCGCCCGTCGAAGTTGGCGTCGGCGCCCTGCCCGGCGAAATCGGCGCCGCTGCAGCGTTTGATCACGCGCATGACCGCCTGCGTGGGCGTGTAGCTCACGCTGTAGCGGTACCCCGTGACGGGATTCGCGTCGACGATCGAGGCAAACGCGCCGGTCAATCCCCCCGGCGCGTCGACGATCACGTAGTCCAGGCCGCCTATCGGTGCGGGCGATGTGCCCGCGGGCAGCACCACCCGCAGCGTCCCGCCGAGCGTCGCCTGACCATTGAACCCAGACGTGCTAAGCGCAAGCCGGTCGACGGACTGGGTCACACCGTCGCCGACTACAGCGATCTCGAGTGTGCCGGCCGGTCCCTGCACGTACCGCCCGCCGCACTCCATCGTACCGGTTAACGCCCCCAGGCCCGGCGCCAACGTGCCACCGGTATTCTGAAGACCGACCGCGCCGGCGGACGTCACCCGCCCCGCGCCCTCCAGGCGCCCGGCCGACAACGCCCAGTCCGCCGGCACCTGCAGCGAAGCACCTCCGTCGATGCGGATCACACCCTCGCCGGTATTCACCAGCGTCAGGTTGTCAGCCCCCGAGCCGCTGCCGGTCACATGCAGCAGACCCGCGTTCGTGACCACCGCCGTCGCGACCGAGCCCCCGTTTCGACTCAATGAGCGGCCGTTGTCGATGCGCAGCTCTCCCAGGTTTGTCAGGGTTGCGCTGCCCGTGACGCCGCTGGGGGCCAGGTAGAGCGTGCCGTCGCTGCACACCCAGCTGCCCGTCGGGCCGTTGACGAACGCGCCGCTCAGAAACTTGTTGAACCCCGTCGTCGTTTCCAGGCGTCCGGTGTTGGTGAACGTGGAGCCGTTGGCGTCGATCGAAGCGTTCGTCCATCGCCACGGACCGACGCTGGTGAGCTGCGTCGAGAACGTCGCGTCCCCGGAGAGCTGCATCACCCCCTCCAAAGTAGTGGTGCCGCCGTGGTCGCCGATGAACTGCCCCGCCAGCCGAGTGGCGACCAGCGCCAGCGAACCGCCGGCGGCCGTCCGCCAGACGCCCCCGTTGCTTACGACGCTGACGTTCTGAACCGCCGCCCCGGAGGCGGTCGAGGTGACGGAGCCGTTGTTGACCACCTGCGCATCGGCGATAGCGCCCCCGTTGCGGAGCAGCGACGAGGCGCCGGTGAACAGGATCGAGCCGTTGTTGGTCACAGACGTGGGTGCGGAAGGGGCCAGATAGAAGCTCCCCTCCGACATCGTCCACTCGGCACCGGCGTTGTTGACGACGGTCCCTGTCAGGAACTTGTTGAACCCCGTGCTCAACGCGACCCGTCCGCTGTTCGTGAGCGTGTAGGGTCCGGTGTCGACCGCGGCCGACGTCCACCCCCACGGGCTGGCGCTCCCGTGCGTGTTGCTCAGCGATGCGTCCGCGGCGAGCGAAACACTCCCCGTGAACGACGTGATCCCGGCGTGGCTGCCGATGAAGCTCCCGCTCAACGAGACGTCGTTGAGTTCCAGCGTCGCCCCCGCGTCGGTCACCCATGAACCGCCGCCGCTGAAGAGCGAGATGTTGGAGATCATCGCCCCGGCTGCGGTCGCGCGCACGGTGCCCGTGCTGGTCAGCAGCGCGCCCGATCGCACGCCGCCGTTCCGCCTGATCGCCGCCGAACCGATCAAGACCGTGCCGCTATTGTTCAGCACCGACGACCCCGCGCCTCCCGGTGTGAAGTAGAAGCTGCCCTCGTCAACCGCCCATGTCGCGCCCGCGCCGTTGACGGCGTTGCCGGTGAAAAACTTGTTGAAACCGGTGTACAGCCTCAGCGTACCGCCGTTGGTCAGCGTGAACGATCCGGTATCCAACGTGGCGTTGCTCCACAACCAGGGGTTGCTGCCGGGGGCGGTGGTGAGCGTCGCGCCACCGGCGAGGGTGCAGCCGCCGGAGAGAACCGCGACGCCATCGTGATCGCCCGCCAGAACACCATCGAGCGCTACGCCGTCAATGTTCAATGTCGCGCCGCCCGCCGTGCTCCACACCCCAGACGGTGCACCCACGACCGTGACGTTCGAAACCGTCGACCCGCTCAACTGGGACGTCACGTGCACAGTTCCCGCGTT
>DASPMT010000461.1:0-3990 GCA_035626935.1 Phycisphaerales bacterium
CACCATCAGCAGCCGCGTCCACGTGCGCGGGTCCACCGGAGGGGGAGGAGGGGGTGGGGCTGGCGGTGAGGGAGGGACGGGCGTCATCGCACCCCACGAGCATACCCGCTGGCCCTTTCGGCTGCGCTGGCCCCCATATCCGGCGGTGCCGAGCAAAAAAAGAAGCCCGCGGCACGGCTGCCGCGGGCTCGAGAACGATCAAGTTTCAGAACCGCCGCCGATCAGTCGCGGTAAGCCGTGACCGTGATCGTGGTGGTGCCGGAGCTCGAGAAGGGACGCATCCAGGCGTTGGTGCGGGAGGCCACCGACGCGTTCTCGTCGGTCTCGTCGACGAAGAAGTTGTCCGGCACGACACGGGGGTTGGCCGTGCCCGAGCGGGTGAAGGTGACCTCGGTGGGGTCGGGGCGGGTTTCGAAGTTGACGTGGTTGTCGTTGTAGCCGATGTTGCCCTCCCAGGTCGTACGGCCGCCGTGGATGGCGAGCGTGTTGCTCTGGGTGCCGGTGTTGGGGGTGCCGGTCGCCAGCAGCGTCCAGCTGTTGGTCCAGGCGACGGCGTCGCCCGTCGGGCCGGTGGTCTGACCGGTGAAGGTCGGGCCGCGGTTGCCGAAGACGGCCTCGGTCGCGTTGAAGGTGTTGCTCCACTTGTTCATGCGGTTGCCGATGTTGAACACGAGCGACGCGTAGCTGTTGTTGCTGGCGGCGGTGTCGCGGCGGTTGGTGGCGTCACCGATCCAGCCGGCGAACCCGGGGTCCCAGATCGCGTTGGCCGGGGTGACGGCGAGCGTCGGGCTGGAGTTCTGGTAGGCGCCGTCGACGCGGACGGCGCTGTTGGACTCGCTGGGGCAGTAGCACAGCTCGGGGCTGATGCTGCTGTTGAAGATCAGCACGGACAGGACGTTGCCCGTGTTGTTCTTGGCGCCCTGCGTGGCCGGCTGACCGGCAGTGCCGGCGGTGATCGTCTGGTTGTTGATGTCAAGGTTCTGCGGGACCGGGTAGCTGTCCTTGTTGCCCTGGGCGAAGATGGTCATCGCCTGGATGACGTTGCGGACCTGCGTGCCGCACTTGATCTGGCGGGCCGAGGCGCGGGCCTTGGCAAGGGCGGGCAGCAGGATGCCGACAAGCAGCGCGATGATGGCGATGACGACGAGCAGTTCGATCAGCGTAAATGCGCGAGTCTTCTTCATTGCAAACTCCTGAACAGGCCGGGCCCCACGTTCCACGCGGCGTTTCCCGGCAACTTCTGATTGAGCGCCCGGAACACCCGGACGCTCAGCCGAACCTTCAGGCGACGACGACAAACCCCGTTTGTGAGGAGGAGGGCACGCTGCGACATTGATGATGCAACCCCACGCGGCACCAGCCGCGCGACGGGCCATCGGGTCACAAGCAGAGCTCGCTTCCGCCAGCCTGACTCGGCCCAGCCCACGCGCACCGACCTTTGTTACCCTCGGAAACACTCCGAAGATTGATCGACCTCGCCCGGGCGGGCCTTCGAGTTGTCGGCTGATAGGCGGATCGGTCGGCCTCGTCACGCGGCGCTTACGCGCCCAGCAAACGAGGAGACCGGGTTTGAACGGTGTACGGTTCGGGAATGACAGTGGAGCGATTGCTCCATGAGTCCGGATCAGATCAGATGTCCCGTACACTGCCGACTACAGCCAGCGGACGCCAACAAGATACAGACTTCGATCCGATTGTCAAGACCCGGTGGTTCCACCCCTTCACCGTGAATTGACGAATTGCCAGGGTTTCCAAGGTCACTCCTTTCTCGCCGGCCGCGAATCCGGCCTGCCAACTCGGTTTGCGGCCGCTCACTTCCGGTCCGAACGGGGCATTTCCCCCAATCTGCAACGCACAGGTCCACAATTCCCCACCCCTCACTCCCCCACCAGGACAGCCCGATGCCTATCGAAACCCGTCTCACCCAGCTCGGCATCGTCCTCCCCACGCCGCCCAAACCCGTCGCCGCCTACATCCCCGCCCGCCAGTGCGGCTCGCTGCTGTTTGTCTCAGGCCAACTCCCTTTCAAGGACGGGGAACTCCTGGCCAAGGGCCCTGTGCGATCCGTTGATGACGTGGCCCGCGCCACAGCGGCGGCTCGCCAGTGCACCGTCAACGCCCTCGCGGTGGCGAAGGGAACCCTCGGCTCACTCAACCGCATCGCTGGCGTCGTCCGTGTCGGCGTGTGGGTCGCCTGCACCAACGATTTCACGGATCAGCCGAAGGTCGCCAACGGCGCCAGCGAGCTGCTGGTCGAGGTCTTCGGCGAGCCGGGACGGCACGCCCGTGCCGCCGTGGGAACAAACGCTCTGCCCCTCGGCGCCATGGTCGAGGTCGAGGTCTGCTTCGAAGTGGGTGGCTGACCCAGAGGCGACAACCGCGTGAGCCAGTCCGGGTGCCATCAGACTCGGCTCTGCGAGCCTGATGACATCGACCCCGCGCTCGATGATCAATGCGTCGGCTATGCGGAACGTGACCGCCGTCACCGCCCCAGATGCGCCCGCACCCGGTTGAGCAGGTCGACCTTGTTCACCGGCTTGGTCACAAAGTCGCCGATCCCCAGGTCGCGCGCCCGCTCCACGTCGCTCTCTTCCCCCAGCGCTGTGACCATAATGATGGGGATGTTCTTCAGCGCGGCGTCCGCCTTGAGCTTCTGCGCAAGCTGAAACCCGCTCATCCGCGGCATCATCACGTCCAGCAGGATCAGGTCCGGCTTGCTCGCCTGGATCTGACGCAGCGCATCCACCCCGTCGGCGGCCGTCGCCGTGGCGACGTTCAGCTCCTCCAGGTAAGCCTCCAGCAGCTCCAGGTTCTGCTCATGATCATCGACCAGCAGCACGCGGGGTGCGTTCGCCTTGAGCTGTGCCTGGGGGATCACCATGTCCGAGTTTAGCCGGAAGGCGGGAACACAGAGAAGACGGAAAGGCAGGAAACTCAAAGGAGAGAAGAAGGACTCGAAGTGCTCAAAGAAGAGAGCATTGGTGCTCTTCTTTGAGACCTTCGAGCTCTTTTCTTGTCTCTTTGAGTTTCCGCCTTAGTTCTTCGCCATCGCCCGCTCGGCCTCTTCGCGACGACGGCGTTTGAGCTCGGCATCGATGAAGGGCTGGATGTGGCCGGCCAGGACCTTGTCGACGTCGCGGTCCTCGTGGTCGGTGCGGTGGTCCTTCACGCGCGAGTCGTAGATGACGTACGAACGGATCTGGGCGCCCCAGCCGCTCTCCATGGCGCCGCCCTTGGCCGCGTTGATCTCCTTCTCGCGCTTCTCCTCGGCCATCTGCTCGAGCTTGGCCTGGATAAGCCGGAGGCACTGAGCGCGGTTCTGCGGCTGGTCACGGAAGGTGTTGGCGACGACCATGATGCCCGTTGGCTTGTGCACCATGCGGATCGCGGTCGCGACCTTGTTGACGTTCTGGCCGCCGGGCCCCGAGGCGCGCACGAACGGCGTGACCTCCAGGTCGCGGTCGGGGATCTCGACCTTCACGTCGTCGAGCTCGGGGGTGACTTCGACGGTCGCGAAGCTGGTCTGCCGCTTGCCCTGCGCGTTGAAGGGTGAGACGCGGGCGAGCCGGTGCGTGCCCCGCTCGCACTTGAGGAAGCCGAACGCGTACGGCCCCTTCACGTGCAGCGTCACGCTGTCGATGCCCACCTCCGAACCGAAGCCGCGCTCTACCTCTTCGATGCCGAAGCCGGCTCGCTCGAGGTAGTTGAGGTACATGCGGAAGAGCATCTCCGCCCAGTCGTTGGCCTCGGTGCCGCCGTCACCGGCGGAGATCGTGAGGTACGCGTTGCGGAAGTCGTGCTTGCCGCTCATCAGCGAGCGGAGCTCGATCCGGTCGATCTGCTCGCTCAGCTTAAAGAGGATCTCGTCGGCCTCCGTCAGGAAGTCCTTGTCCGGCTGGCCGGGTGGGCCCGACTCCCTGGCCATCTCGTACGCGGTCTTCGCCTCGTCGAGCTTGGCGATGAACTCGTCGAGGGGGTCGATCTGGGAGG
>DASPMT010000462.1:0-3870 GCA_035626935.1 Phycisphaerales bacterium
CACGGCGTGAAGGCGATGACCATCGGCAAGCTGGTGGACCCGGAAAAAGCGCTGATTTGGCGGGGCCCGATGGCGCACGGGGCGTTCAAGCAGCTCGTTGAGCAGACCGAATGGGGACCGCTCGACTACCTGATCATCGACCTGCCCCCCGGCACGGGCGACGTAGCCCTCTCGATGGCGCAGATGCTCAGGCTGGCCGGTGCGGTCGTCGTGTGCACTCCGCAGAAAGTTGCGCAGGACGATGCGGTGCGCGCGCTGCGGATGTTCCAGCAGCTCCAGATCGAGGTGCTAGGCGTCGTTGAGAACATGAGCTACTTCGTCGCCGACGATCTCACTCCGCCACGCGAGTACGACCTGTTCGGCCGCGGCGGCGCCGAGCGGATGGCCCAGCGGACGGGCGTGCCCTTCCTGGGCGCACTCCCGCTGACGGTGGCGCTGCGCAAGAACAGCGACGACGGAAACCCATCGGCGAACTTCCGCGGCGACAGCGCGCTATCGCGGGCTCTGGATGCGGTGGTGAAGAATGTCGAGGCTCAGACGGCGCTGGCCGGCTTCAAGGCAGGGGCGCGGGTCCCGACGCTGACAGTGACGTGAAAAGACCGCTTACATGCTGAAGCCACCCCTTACAGCCTGCAAAAAACCATGGTTTCATCGCACAGCACCGGTCATACTGCAGGTGGAAGGCGGGATTCGCTAGACTTCTCCCCAGCCGCGGCCCGATAGCCGCCGGGCGGAGTGCCATCTGATGGTCGGAGATTTTCTCCAAGTCGATGAGCGTGTGAGCGCACGGCGGGCGGTGCTGGAAGAGATCGAGCGCACCCAGCCCGAGCTGCTCTCCGCTGAGTTCCGAACGCTTCGTCGGAGGTTCCAGGAGCTGTACCGCCAGCATCCCGACCAGTACGTTGCCATTAAAGGCGAGCAGATCGTCGGCGTATGGGCCTCGTTCGACGAGGCCGACCGAGGCGTTTACGAGAAGTACCCGCACCAGACCGTTGCGATCGTCAAGCTGGATGCTCACGCGGATCTTCCGGCGGCGATCGCCGTCGACTATCTGGGCGAGGTGCTGCGGCGGGGCGATGGAATTTGAACGTTCCCGTTCGCCTATCGGCGAGCCGCCGAACGACCGTCCTCTCCCTGACACCCATCGCGACCAGCAACGGCCTGGTCTGCCGGCTCGTGCTCAGGGCGCGGGTGCGCGTCGCGGTATCCGACCGTGAGTCGGCCTGGATGCTCGCTGTGATCGACACCGGCGCGACGCGCACGCGCGTGCCGGAGAGCCTGTTCAGTGGCGAACGAAATTACCTCGCCGATGCCCGTCCGGGGCAGCCGGTGCTCCTCACGGTGGCCGACGGCCGGCCCATCGAACGGCCTGGCGCAGTCGGGCTGCGGCCGAGCCAGATGATCCCCACGCGGCACGTGGACCTCGTACTCGCGCCTTGCCTGAAAGGCGACTCCCTTCATCGGCTGGCTCCAGGCGAGCCGAGCGCCGCCGCTACCGTGGTTACCGGCTCGAACAACAGGGGTCCAGCCGCGCCGGCGTGCTGGCTCTGCCCTGCGATGATGGAGGGGATTGTGCAAGGCTCAGAACGCGACCGCCTCTACGCACCCCCTTCGGTGCTGCTCGGCATGGATTTCCTGGCTTACTGGAAGCTGGAAGTCGACCAGTCTCGGCAGCACTACACGCTCACGGTTCCTGACAGCGTGGCGCACAGCCACTAGCTCACACCCGCTGCTGCTCCCCCACCACCGGCATGTACGCCGGCTCGTGGATGACGCTCTTGCGTGTGGCGCGCTGGGCGGGGAGCGGCTCGACCTGCGGGGCTTCGCTGGTGCGCTGAGCGCTGACGGCCAGCTCGGCGGCGTGGGCCTGGGCGGCGCGGTCGGCCCGGACCACCCAGATCGTCAGCAGCGGCATGAGGACCAGTGCAAGCACCGCCAGCAAGTCGCCGGTGTCGAGCCTGAGGAAGCCGGTGGGCGCAAACAGCCACACCGCCGACAGGCCGACCAGCGCCGAAGCAAGGCACGCCGAGATGAGCAGCAAGCGGCGCACAGATCGCCGGTAGTGAGCCATGGATGACCGAGTCCCTTCGGGTCGCGCCCCACGGGCGGGCGCGAGATAATTGGTCGGGCCGGACGCGATTTCATCTCCACAGTTCGTGAAAGATGATTCCGCGCTCATGCAACCTCCTCGTCGTCGCTCTGCCGGGTGCAGAGCGTTGAGCGGCGGCCCGGCGGCTGGATCGCGCTGAGCACGGTTCGACCCGTGATCGCCGAGCCGGAGAGACGGGCGCGGGTTGTAGTTGGCGGCGGGCGGTGGTATTGTCCGCCCGTGCGTACACGTGCTTTTTCCCATGCGGCCGGGTTGATCTTCGCACTGGCCGGCTCGGCCTTTTCGTCCGGAGCGATGGCGCGCCAACCCGGCCCAGCGGGAACGCCGCAGCCGGGCGCCGGACCGGCGGGGGCCGGGGTGCCGCCGGTGCCCGGGGCGGTCGAGACAATCGACGACCAGGTCGACGCGCTGGAGAATCGCCCAATCCGGGGGGTGACACTCAAGGGAATCCTCGCCGAGGACGAGCCGCTGGCCCGCAACCAACTCCGCGTGGCGACCGGGACGCCGCTGAGTGCCGCCGCGGTGCGTGAGGACGTTCACCGATTGGCACGCCTTGGCCGCTTCGACCGGATCGAAGCGCGTGTGCAGCCGTACAGCGACGGCACCGTCGAGGTGATCTATACCTTTACGCCCGCCCCCATTATCCGCGACGTCGTCGCGGTGGGGAACCACGAGGTTTCCGACGCCGATTTGGCCGCGGCGGTCGGCCTGCTGGCCAACACGCCCGCCAACCCGTTCGTTCTGGATCAGGCCAAGCGCCGCATCCGCGATCTTTACCAGAAGAAGGGGTATTACCAGGCGGACGTGCAGATCGACGAGAAGGAGCTGCGCGAACAAGGGATCGTGGCGCTACGGATCCGCGAGGGAGACCGCCTGCGGGTCACCGATATCCGCTTTGAAGGCAACGCCTCGATCGAGAGCGACGAGCTGCAGGCGAAGATCGACACGAAGGAGTGGGGGATCTTCAGCGGCGGCACCTACGACGACGTGCAGGCGCAGAAGGACGTCGCGGCGGTAGAGACGTGGTACAAGAACAAAGGGTTCCTCCGGGCCCAGGTGGACCGCCAGCTTCAGCCAGCACCCAATGGCAAGGAGGCGGTGCTGACGTTCGTGGTGAGCGAGGGCCCCCGCTTCACCGTGCGCAGCATCCAGGTGCTGCAGGACGACCGCTCGCCCGCGATGAACGAGAAGCCGACCACCGTGATCGCGCCCGAGCAGGTTGCGGGCCTGATCCCTCTGAAGGTGGGCGACGTCTACGCACAGGACAGGGTGCGGCGCTCGGTGGAGGCCGTGCGCGACGCGTACGGACAGATGGGGTACGCCGAGGTCACCGTGCGGACGCTCGACCGCCAGAGCGTGGACACGGCCGAAGCGGACCTTGTCATCCTGGTCCACGAGGGGAACCGCTCGATGACGGGCGTCGTCTCGGTGAAGGGGAACCAGTTCACGCAGTCCCGCGTGATCCGCCGGCAGGTTCGGGTGCTGCCCGACCGGCCGCTGGACACCACCAGCCTGCGCGAGTCCACCAGCCGGCTCGAGTCGCTGCGGATTTTCCAGCAGGGTTCCGTCAGCATCACGCCGCAGCCGGAAGACCCGCAGAACCTCGGCTTCCGCGACGTGCTGGTTGTGCTGGAGGAAGGGGACACCGGGTCGGTCGGCTTCGGCGCCGCGGCCAGCAGCGACGGCGGCGTGGTGGGGAGCATCACCCTCACCCAGCGGAACTTCGACCTGATGGACACGCCCGACTCGCTGGCAGAGTT
>DASPMT010000463.1:0-11710 GCA_035626935.1 Phycisphaerales bacterium
CACCGTCATGTGCGGCCACAGCGCGTAGCTCTGGAACACCATGCCCGTATTCCGCTTGTTGGGCGGCAGGTGAGTGACGTCGCGTCGCCCTCCTTTGTCGTCGGCGAATGAGATCGTCCCCTCGGTCGGGTCGATGAACCCCGCGATCATCCGCAGCAGCGTGGTCTTGCCGCACCCCGAGGGCCCGAGCAGGAAGAACAGCTCTCCCGGCTCCACCCGCAGCGACACGCCGTCGACCGCCGGCTGGCTCCCCGGGTTGTAGCGCTTGACCAGTCGCTCGATATCGATCGCCGTAGGCATGGGTGGGAGGTTAGTCGGCCGACGCTGCCGCCCGCCCGTTCGCCAGGGGCGGCTATGCTGGACGCGATGGAGGCCGACCGGCTCACCCCCCAGACCCTGTCGAAGCTGCGCGAGCGGCGGGCCCCATACCAGCGCGACCTTACCCTCGCCGGTCCCCTGGCCGCCATCGCCAAAGACCTGAAGACGAAGATGGCGTCTTCGGGCGTGGGCACGGCCTTCATCCGGCTAGCCCCACGCGAGGTCGCCGCCTTCACGACCGTCGTTGGCGTCCGGTCCGGCGTCTTGCAGCTACGCCCCCACAACACCGCGGCCCGCTACGCCTTGGACCGCTGGCTCCGCAGCGGGGGCGAATCCGCACTGGTCCGCGCCTGCCCGACGGCGATCAGCCGGGTGAAGCTCGCTTGACGCCGTCGGTGGTCCGCACGGTCAATTCACATGCCGGCACCAGCGGGCCGATACACAACGCCGGTTCTCCCCGCAACCCGTGGAGTTGTCAATGTCAACGCGTGTCGCCGAGTTCGCGCCCCGTCGAGACCACATCTCGACCCTTGACGGCCTGCGCGCAGTGGCTGTGCTCATGGTGCTGTGGGCCCATATCCCCCGCTCGCTGCAGCCGCTCCCGCTCGCGAAGCTCGACTACATCCTGCAGCCGGGGTACTTCGGCGTCGACCTGTTCTTCGTGCTCAGCGGCTTTCTGATCACGCGCATCCTGCTGGTCGACCGCGCCGCCGGCCGGCCGCTCAGTCAGTTCCTGGTCAAGCGCTGCCTGCGCATCTTCCCCATCTACTTCCTCGTCGTCGGGGTCATGGCGATCGTCGCGTACGGGCCGTACATCAAATGGTGCGCGCTCTACCTGTCGAACTACTACTTCGCGCTTACCGTCCCGCTCCCGGCCACCCCGCTCAACCACACGTGGTCGCTCGCCGTTGAAGAGCACTACTACCTGATCTGGCCCGCGCTCGTGTTCCTCTGTCCGCCGCGCGTGGTCAGGGCGCTGGCGGCGTGGGTCATCCCGCTGCTGGCCGTCGCCGCCGCGTTCATGACGGTCTTCTGGTTCATGAAGCCCGAGCGGGCGCTGGAGCTTGTCTACCGCGGCACGCAGTACCGGATGTTCTCGCTCGCCATCGGCGGCGCGGTGGCGTGCTACGAACCGCTGTTCCGCGGGCACACCGCGCGCACCTTCGCCCTCAGCGCCGGCCTGGCCGTCGTCGGCATGGTGATCTACGTAGGCTTCGGGCTGAGCCCGGCGATGCGCGACGTGCACATCGTGACCAAGCAGGTGGCGTTCGGCCTCCTCTCGGTCGGCGTCCTGCTGGGCGCGCTCGCGCTCGCGGAGACGCGTCTGCGGTCGGTCTTGGCGAACCCGGTGATGGCCTACATCGGGCGCATCAGCTACGGGCTCTACCTCTACCACTACATCGTTTACTTTTACCTCGGCGTGCTGCCGCTCAACGACGGCAGCGCCCCGCCCGGCGTCACCCTCTCGCGCGTGATGATGGCAATCGCCGCAACCTTCGCGGTGGCGACGGTCTCGTTCTACGTGATCGAGCGGCCCATCCTGCGGTACAAGGACCGCATGTACAAGCCCTCTGCGCCCCCCGCCCGAACCCAATAACACGCCCGTTTCATCGTGCCGCCCGCGCCCAGCCCGTATAGGTGGGTGATGGAGCCGGACGAATGAGCAGAGCGGTGCGAATCATGTGCTGGACGGCCGCGGCGCTCCTGTGCGGGGACGCTGCCGGCGGCGAGCTGCTGCAGCGCATCGACGGCACGGCGTGGCACGGCTCCGATCTTGCGACGAGCGAGAACACCGGGCTCGACGCTGTCGAGACGGGCCGCTGGATGCACCGGCCGCTCTCCGCGGGCGACTCCTGGCCGGGCGACACCTCGCTCCGCTGCCTTTCGCAGCGCGACGCGTCGGCGCCGTCGTCGCTCAGGCTCGATGCACTCAGCGGCGCCAAGGCTCCGTTCATAGCAAGCGGCGCAACCCCTGCGACATTCGTGGTCTCCCTGTGGGTGCGCGCCCGCGTTGTCGATCCTCGCGCGCTGGCGCAGCTGGGGAGGGCCGAGTGCGTCGTGCAGTCGTGCGGTGGGGCGGGGCTCCCCGGCGCGTTGAAGCTGCGATTGAACAACGCACGGGTCCCAGACCGCGTCGGGTTTACTCCGTTTATCGAGTCGGTTGGCGTCAAGGACGAGTCGGTGCTCGGCGCGGGGGCCGGGTATGGCCGCGGCGTTGACACGTCCCAGCCCGTGTTCAACGCCGGCCGGTGGGCCCGGTTGGCGCTCACGCTGCACACCGGCGTAGACGGCTGGTACGCTCTCTCGGTCAACGGTCAGACCGTTTCGCGCCGCGTGCACCTCGACACTACCGCCTGCACGACCGTGCAGCTCAACTCCATCTGGACCCTGACGCTGCCGGGCTGGCCGGGCGTCCTCTTTGAGGTCGGCGGCCTGGAGAGTTGGCGCGGGAGTGACTGGCCCGGTTTCAGCCGCTGGGATGCGACGCGCGACGACGCGGACGCCGCCGGCCGATGGCCGGTCCGCTTCATCGACGGCGAACCTGGATCGCCCTGGAAGAGCGGGGGGACCGCTCCCCACAGAACGCTCCCGATGTCGGCATCAGGCGGGGCGCCCTGGCGGTCGCGCGTCGTGGCGACCGGTGCCGCGGGCGACCGCTTCTTGCTCCAGACCACAAGCGGGCCCGGCAAGCTCCCGTTCAACCCGGAGGGGTGGTCGACGGTGTGCCTTTCGATGCTGCGAGTCTCCGCGCCTGGGGTTCGCTGGCGCCTCAGCCTGCTGGATGATGAACAGGCGCCGCGCCACCTCGTCACGCTCTCGCAAGGAACGGTCACTGCCGGCCAGACGACGTTGGCGATTGCCGAAGGCGACCGGCGGCTGGCGCTCAACCTTCATCTACACCGTTCCGGCGCAGCCCATGTTTCGGTCGCGGACATGAGCCAGGACGTTCTGCTCGGGTCGCTGGCGCCGGGCACGTGGTCGGCCGCGGCCGGCAATTGGCGGCCCGGACCAGTCGCTGCATTTCGGTTAGAAGCAGTGTTCGACCAAGCCGGAACAGCGGAGTGCGACGGCCTCTCGCTGCACCGCTGGCTCACCGTCTCTCTCTGCGATTCGTACGCCTCGGCCCAGGTACCCGGTCTCGCTCCTCCGCACTACACAGCGGCGACCGACATCGCCGGCGCCTTCTCGTGCCTCACCGACGCCTCGTCCGCCGGCCGCTACGACCCGCAGCCGCTGGTGGACGGTCCAAGCTGGGGGTTGGCCGTCACCCTCGGGCGGCCCGGCCGCCCCCTCATGGCCTGTGCCGACGTGATGCTCGGCGGATGGGCGAACGCTCGCGGCGTGCGGTACGTGCTGTTCGGCGGACTGAACAACGACCTGGCGCTCTGCGGCACCTCGTTCCCGTGGCAACAGGTCGCGGCACGCGACACCTCGGCGATCGTGAGCTTCGCTTCCACCATGGCCGCGCGCGAGAGCCGCTTCACGTGGGTGCTGCCACCGTTCGGTACGGCGTCAGGCTTCGCCGCGCCCGGCGCTCGTGAGAGCTACGACGCCACCATCGGCGGCGCGCTGCAGCAGGTCAGCGTCGATCCGGCGGCCGCCGCCCGCTTCACGCTCGCGACCAGCGGCCCTGTCCCGCTCGCCGACGGGGTGCACTACACCGTCGGCGCCGACGTCGCCGCCGCCTTCGTCGCCCGCACTTGGACCGACGCGCCCGGCGCGGGCGTGCCGCCGTGCAACACCGCCGACGTCGCGTCGGCGGGCGGTTTCCCCGGCTTTGATGGACGCACCGACGCGAACGACCTCATCGTCTTCGTCGACCAGTTCATGAGCGGCAGCGCCCGCGCAGATTGCGGCGGCACGGGCGCCACGCACGCGCCCGACGGCGTGCTCGATAACAACGACTTCGCCGTGTTCGTCGGGCTGTTCTTCGCCCCCTGCGGTTTTCCCTGAAGTCGCGAGCGGTCGCTCAGGCCATGCCGGGATAGGCCGCGCCGCGCACATCCCGTCCGTCGTTCTCACCCTCGGTCGCGTCCTCTTCGGGCGCATCGGCGTTTGAGTACTCCTCGAGCAGCATCGCCGCGTGACGTGCTTCCTCGAAGTGGGCGACTCGCATGACGATGAGGCAGAACATGAACAGGGGCGGCATGCCCAGCAGGTAACCCTGCTTCATGCTCATCATGAACTGGAAGAGGATCAGCGCCGCGAAGATGACCGCCGTAGTGCGGCGCGAGCGGTCGTCGCCCGCCAGGGCGATCAGCCGGAACGCGGCGCGGAACGAGAAGTACAGGATCACCAGCACCAGCGTCAGCCCGATCACGCCGTACTCGGTGAGCGACTCGACGATGATGTTGTGCGGGTACCAGTGGGGGAACGCGGACGTGCGGAAGAGGTAGAACGCGTTGAACGACCCCGCGCCCAGCCCGATCAGCCACTGCCCCGGGTTCTCGAAGTAAGCGGTCATGATCGTCTTGATCATCTCCAGCCGTTCACCGACGCCCGAGCTTCCCTTGCCCCAGCGGTCCTGCGCCGCGCCGATGACAAAGTTCGAGAAGACCAGGTAAAGGAACCCGACCATGACGCCCACCAGGGCCATGCTGCCCGCCGCCTTGACGGCGCTGCGCGAGCCCGACGCGAACGGGAGCGCGACCGCGATGATGCCCACCGACGCCAGCACCTGCCCGCGCGACCCGGAGAGCAGCGCCAGCGAAAGCCCCAGCAGCACGCCCGTCCACTTCAGCATCGTCAGCAGCGCCGACGGCTCGTTGCGCCGGTAGAGCGCCGCGATGATCGCCAGGATGCCCCCCGCGTCCGCGATCGCCAGCGGGTTCGACTGGATCTGCCCGAACCCCACCTGATACCCAAGGTCGATGCTGAATCGGTCGTTGATGAACTTCGCGTTGGGGTTGATCAGCATCAGCCCCATCACCGCGATGCCCGTCACCATCAGCGGCACGCACAGCGACTTGAGGTCCTCAAGGTCGCGCACCAGCAGCGGCGCGACAAGGAAGAACAGGAAGAAGTACGCCCACGACTTCTTCAGGAAGTGCTCCGCGCTGTCGGGCGACGGCGTCCAGAGCATCGTGATCATCATGTAGATGTACAGCGCAAGGATGGCGTAGAACACCTTGTGCAAGGCGCCCTCAAAGATCCGCTCCTTGCGGAAGAAGTGGTGCAGCACGCCGAACAGCGCCACCAGACCGACCGCCAGGTTCATCACCCAGCCGTACTGCCAGCGGAACGCCGGTACGTACCCCATCAGGATTTGCTCCGCCGGGAAGAACATCAGCACCGGCACGATGGCGTACTTGGGCTTGAAGATGCAGATCGCCAGCCCGATCAGGGTCAGCGCTGCGACGGCGATGGCGAGCACGGCTTCCATGACGTTCCCAAGGGGCGTGAGCGATCGTGAGCGGAAGAATCTCGGCGGGGAGAAGAGGGGAGGGGGGATTATCGGCTGCTGCGGCCTCCTCCGTGAGCCGACCGCCCCAACACCGATCGGGGAAAGTACGGGACGTCGGAAGGTATGCGGTCTGTACGAGCCGACGATCATCAGAGTTTGTCGCCGCGCCAAGCTGCGCTCCTTTCGGCTCGATGAACAGGGGCTGTTGAGGCCTGACGAGCGACCAATGACCAACAAACTCCGGCGTGCGTGTCTCTTGACCTTCATGTACCTCGCGGCCCCCGCGCTGGCGGTGACGGACCCGCCGTACCCCCAGTGGCCCATGCCGCGCAACACGCCGACGATCGAGCTCGGCCGGCGCGGGATGAACCCCCCGGCGGAGTTCGCGCTGTTCAACAGCGTCTCCGCCAGCCGCCCGGAGTGGTTCAACTACGACACCGCGGGCGTCCCCTACCGGCTCGACGTTGTGCTCGTCCCGGCGACGGCGACGGCCACCTACCCGCGCCAAGGCCCGCACATGATCGAGCTCTACCCGGGTGGGCGCGCCGCCTTCTACGCCCAGCTTGAGCAGGAGATCCGCACGATCATCACCGGCTGGATCCCGATGGCGGACTACGACGGCATCCTGATCTTCGACTACGAGTTCTTCAATCCCAACTGGACCGGCCACCGCAACAGCCCCAGCTCCGCCGGGCCCGAGGCTCTCGACGAGGACTACATCGACGACTGGCGCGACACCTTGCGATCGACCCGCGCTTTCCAGATGGCCGGTATGACGCCGGCCGAGCAGGAGGCGTACTTCAAGCAGGAGTGGCTCAGCACCACCCGCGAGTTCTACGAACGCTGCTACAACCTCGCCAAGTCGCTGCGCCCGCGAGCCACCGTCTCGTTCTACAACCAGCCGACCCAGACCTACTGGGCCTGGCGCGACCCGGTCCAGGCCGAGGCCCAGCGTCAGGGCAACGGCGTCGAGGCCGCTTGGTTCTTCCAGATGGTCGATGCCGTCTTCCCCTCGGTCTACCCGATCTTCAAGTCCGTCCCCGACTCGCAGACGCCCGGCGTCGGCGAGGACCGCGAACGCGACTTTGAGGCGTACGTCCGCGCCAATATCGCCGAGGCCGTCCGCGTCGCCAACGGCAAGCCGGTCTACCCGTACGTCGGGTTCCAGTATCACCTGAGCAACCCCGCCTATGCGTGGCAGACCACCAACGACTTCAACACGCAGCGTCCCATCCAGATCGCCCGCGAGCTCGGCTGCAACGGCGTCGTCGTGTGGGGCTGGTTCCAGAGCCAGGCGCAGTTCGACGCAGGGCGAACGTTCATCCAGAACAGCTACGCCCCGTTCCTCCGCCAGACAGCCGCGCTGAGCGCGCTTGCCCCCGCGAACCCTGCACCCGTCGGCGGCGGTGGTGGCGGCGGTGGCGGCTCGACCGGTGGCGGCTCAACCGGTGGCGGTTCAACCGGTGGTGGTGAGACCGGCGGCGGCACAACTGGCGGCGGCAGTGCCTCGGGTGAAGGCGGCGGTACGGGCACGGGCACGGGCACCGGCACCGGGTCGGGCACCGGCACCGGCACCGGGACTGGGACTGGAACTGGCACAGGTACAGGCTCCGGCGGCGGCGAACACGGCCCCGGTTCCGGCACGGGTGCAGGCTCCGGCTCGGGCGTGATCTCTGTGGGCAGCGGCTCAGGCTCGGGCTCCGGTTCGGGCACAGGCTCAGGGTCCGATGTCGTGTCTGTCGGCGGCGGCTCCAGCGGTTCTGGCAGCAGCGGCGGTTCCAGCGGCTCATCCACCAGCGCGCTCGCGGGTGCCGGCGGCGGCAGCGGCGGCGGCGGGGCAAGCGGCGGCGGCAGCGGCGGAACCGCCATTGCCGCCGGCGCGTCCAGCGGCTCCAGTTCAACTGGTGCTGTCAGCAGCTACCGCAACGACGGCGGCGCGGCCGGCTCATCGAGCGGCGATGTCGCGTCCGCCCCAACCGGCAGCGGCATCACCAATACCTCCACGCAGAGCGGCGGCTCCCTCGCGATGCTCAACGGTCCTATCAGCCTCGGCGAGGGCGAAGGCACAGCCGTCGTCCCCGGCGTCGACCTTCAGGGCGCGGAAATCCACACCGCGGCCGGCGACGCCGCGAGCGTGGACCTCGCCCGCGCCAGGATGCTGGCCGGTGGCGCAGACGGTGAATCGAACCTCGAGGGCGCCCGCATCGTGCGTCCCGGCGCCGACGATGTCCCCGCCGTGCTCGCGGCGGGCAAGCCGGTCGACAAGGTGCGCATCGTCCGACCTGGCATGGCCGGCGGCGGCTACACCATGGGCGGCGCGCTGGCGGGCGCCCGCAAGCCGGGTGACGACGACAAGCTCCGCATCGTCCGTCCCGGCGGCGCGACGGGCGCCGGCGCGGCCGGCGCGCTCCTGAGTACCTCACAGCTCGCCGCGGGCGCACGCATCATCAAGCCCGGGCAGGGCGCCGACGCCAACCCGGCGGGTGCCAAGCCGGATCCGATCCCGACAACGGTGATCACCAGCGTCCCTACCCAGCCGTAACAGCGCACATTGCAGCAACGTACAAAGACCCGGGCACCAGCCCGGGCTTCTTTGTTGTCGCTTCCTTGGCCCCACTCTTTACGGGCAGCCGGCAAAGAACAGATCGATGAACACGACGAAGTCGTTGTTATCAAACGCTCCGTCACTCCCGGCCATACCCCCCTGCACGCCGACATCGGCGGCCGGGGCTTGCGAGAAGAATGCGTCGATGAACGCGACAAAGTCGTTGTTGTCCAGCACGCCGTCGTGCCCCGCCATGCCTCCCTGTACGCCCAGGTCGGCCGGTCCACACGCGGCCGGGCCGCCCTCGCACAGCAGGCCGGTGATCGTGAAGTCATCCACCGCCGCCTCCACCAGCGAGCCCGATCCGGCGTCCTCTGCGATGAACCGCACCTTTACCTGCGACGTCGGCGTCAGCCCGAGCGACGAGAGCGACCACGCCGCGAAGCGCCACCCCGGGTTGGTGTCCGGCGTGTTCGCCGGGCCCACCGTCTCCGCCGCCGTCCACGAGCCGCCGTTGTTGGTTGACACCTGCACGCGAAAAACGTCGCTGAACGGCGCCGCGCTGGTGCCGTTGGAATACCAGCGCCAGTACGACACCGTCGCGTCGCCGACGCTCGCCAAGTCGTAAACCGGGCTGTTGAGGATCACCTGCCCGTTGTCGATGTCGGCGTCGCCGATGCCACCGCCCACCGGGCCCTGCCCGGTCACGAAGCACTGGATGCCCGGCGCGCCGGTGTGGTCGTCGCCGGGCTGCGCCGTCGTGCCGATCGGGTCGACGCGCACCCACCCGCCCGTGGTCGCCGTGTCGGGCCCGGTCGTCCAGCCGCTGGGCGACTCGAACGAGTCGCTGGCGACGACGAGGACGGATGTAAAGACCTTGGCCGCCGCGAACGCCGACGGCGCAGACGCGGGGCTCGTGCGGTCCCCCTCGCTGGTGCCGACGGTCACGTAATAGTCCACCGTCGCCATGCACGGCTGCGCCGGGAGCGTCGCCAGGTACTGCCCCGGCCCGGTCTGGAGCATCGGTACTGTTTGGAAGGCCCCGTCGTCGACGCGGTACGACAGTCGTCCGGAGTCGTCGGTCACCGACAGACCGGTGCCCGTCACGTTCACTCGGAACGGCGTGCCCGTGACAGGCGAGAGCTGTGCCGGGAGCCCGTCGGGGAACGTGAAGGTCGTGAAGATCGGCGAGACGAACGACTCCACCACGCCGCTCACGGTCGACGCGGCCGGTGCCGACGCTCCGGTACCTATTCCCCGCCGGGCGAACGCCGTCCAGAGAATCCCCGCGTTTGCGCCGCCATTGGCTGCCGCGTCGGCGTTGAGGATCGCGTCCCGCGACTGGATGAACGTCGGGTTGGCCGGCGCAAGCTTCATCGCGTCGATCACCAGTTGCAGCATCATCTCGTTGCCCGCGAAGCCGTGCGCGTGGATCATCCCGGCGCGGCATTCCCAGAGGATCTGGCACCACACCTCGCCGTGGTCGTGCACGTCGTTGTTCGCCGCCGTCGACGCGGGAGACCGCGGCACCGAGCCGGGGACGTTGTACAGCGCCGGGTCGATGTCGCCGAACGTCAGCGGCCCCTTGTTCATGTTGGTCGTGTACGGGTACCGGCGGATGCCGAAGTAGTAGTTGCTCGTCATCCCGAAGTACTGGTACAGCGCATACGGCCCCATCGTGTAGATCGCATCGGGGTCGTCTCCCGGCTGGGCGTTGATGCTCAGGGCGACAAAGTCGCTCCACCCCTCGCCCATCCCGGCGGACTGCGACTGGCTCAGCGTTCCGTGCAGCCGGATCGACGTCCCGTGCGTCAGCTCGTGGTAGACGATGTCAGACTCCAACGCGCCGTCACGGTCGGGGTTGGGGCTCGTCCAGACGAACATCTGCACGCGCCCGCCGGTCCCGTCGTTGCCGCTTGTGCCGAAGTTGGCGTTGTTGGTGCTGGAAGAATCCTGCACGTCGGCCTGGATGCGGTCACCGCCGGCGCCGCCGTTGCCGAAGTTGTCGTTCTGGTAGTTCCCCGCCGGCTCATCGAACCCCAGCGCGTACAGCCGGTCGTGGTACTTGTTGCAGAGGTAGAACATCTGCGTCACGGCCGCGTCGCGGTACGCCGACGGCGGTTGCGTCAGGTCGATCCCGAAGTCGAACGTGAGCGACGCGCCCCCGCTCGGCCTGGGCAGGTCGGCCGAGTTGTTGCCGTCCGCGTCGGTGTGGGCGGCGACGTTGTTACCGATGGTCTCGAACGTGCCGTCGGGGATCCACCCCTGCGGCGACCACTCCTGCACATCCTGGGGGTTGATCGTGATCAGGTCGCGAGTCACCTGCGACGCCTGGGTGCTCACCGGGCTCGGCAGGCCCGGCGACATCGGTGCCGGGCTGTCGCCCGTGAAGACCCGCATCGTGATCGGTGCTGCGCACAGCAGCCGATCGGTCCGGTGAAGAACCTTGCCGTCTGTCGCGTCGATCAGCGTGTCGTACGTGTGCCCTGCCCCGTGCTGCGGCACCACCACCGCCCACGCCGGCACGAGCGTGTCGCGCGTCAACGGAAAGTACACCAACTTTGTCACCAGCGGCTCGTCGGCGCGCAGCGAGAGCGGGCTCCTCCAAACGGTCCGCCGCTCCACACCACTCTCCGCCTCCGCCACGGCGAGCGCGTCCTCGGAAACCGTCACCCCGGCGTCCGCCGCCGCCAGCATCACCGCGCGCGCCGCGGACAGCTTCGGCGCCTCGACGACAAACCCGCCGGCGGGACGCTCGATCATCGTGCTGGAGAGGTTTACCAGCTCCCCGCGCGACGTGACCGACAGCCGCGCGATCGCTTCGAAGACGTCCACCCCTTCGTGCACCTGCTGCACCGTAACGCTCCGCACACCGTTGTGCCTGGTGACAAAGTCCCGCGGCACGCGGTTGCGCGTCAGCTCAGCGGCGTCAAAGCCGACGAGGCCGCGGTTCGCTGCGATGAAGTCCCCCGCCACCACGCCCCACGGCGCGCCGGGTCGTTGCGCCGTCAGGAATCCCTCGGTCGTGCGGAGGAACTTCACCGTCCCCAGCGACTCGTCGAAATCAACCGCCAGTCCGCGCACTGACGCGATGAGCGGTGCCGCGGCAGCCCGCGCCTTCGCGGCGGCCGCCTGCGCAGAAGTCTCCGCCACCGCGCGGATCACCGCGTCATCCACTCGGATGTCGAAGTTCGGCAGCCCTTCGCCGTGGTTGCACTGGCTGCAGTGCGCTGCGTGAGCCGCCGCCGCACTCGTCACGTCCAGCGGTTCCGCAACCACCCGCGGCGCCGCCACCGTCAGGCCGGCCGCCAGCGAGAGACAAAGGCCCGCCGAGCGGGTGGTCAGCACGACACGCGATGTTCCGAGCACTTGCGCCTCCGGCGCGTCCACCCGTCCGCCGTGCCGACAGCGATCCCGAGCGGCCGCGAGTATTTCCCACCACG
>DASPMT010000464.1:0-2629 GCA_035626935.1 Phycisphaerales bacterium
GCCGAGGCGGCCCAGGCCAAGCTCCTCTTCGAGGCCGAGATCAAGCCGATAGCCCCGCAGCCGCAGAAGGCCTGACAAGGGCCTCATCGCGGTCGCTGCCACGACCGGCACCGGCGCCCGCTCTCCGCTTGCGCAAACGAAAAGACCCCGCGCGTGCGGGGTCTTCTTCATGCGCAGTAACTGCGTCTTACTTCGGCTTTCGTCCCAGCCACTTGTCCCATCCCTTGGCGTATTCGTCCGCGTTCTCCTTCGTCACGCGGTCCAGCGGCGCGTTGACCATCGGGTCGCTGGGAGTCTTCCCCTCGATGATCTTCTCCATCAGCAGCCGGACCGACTCCTGCCCCCAGCCGTAGTACTTCTGCCCCAGCAGCACCGACACGTCGCCGCTCTTGACATACGGCAGCGTCGGCTCGAGCGTGTCAAGGCTCACGACCTTCGCCTTGCCCCGAACGCTGTTGAGCGCGTCCTTGGTGTAGAGCGGCCACCCGCCCACGAACACCCACCCCGTGATGTCCGGGTTCGCCGCCTGAACCTCCTCGATCTTCTTGACGGCGTCCTGCGGGGTTTCCTGGTGGTAGTAGACGTCCTTCACCTTCACGCCCGGGTTGTTCTTGGCGAGCGTCTCTTTGACGCCGCGGACGCGCGTCTGAAGGTTGGGCGCGTTCTGGTTGCCGGCGAGGATCGCGATCGTCCCCTTGTCGCCCATCGCCTTGACGATCTCCTCCGCGAGGCACTTGCCCGCGTAGTAGTCGTCGGTCCCGAAGTAGGCGAACCGCTTGCTGGTCGGCACGTCGCTGTCGAAGGTCATCACCTCGACGCCCTTGGCGATGGCTCCGTCGATGGCCCCCTTGAGCTTCGCCGCGTCGGACGCGCTCACCGAGATGCCGTCCGCGCCGCGAGCCGTGAGCCCGGCGATAAGGTCCGCTTGCTTCTGCGCGTCTTCTTTCACCGGCGTCTGCCAGTCGATCTTGATCTCCACCTCGTACTTCTTACCGAGCTCCTTCGCCGCGTCCTCAGCCCCTGTCTTGGCCGCGATGAACACCGGGTTGTCCTGGCTCTTGGCCACCAGCCCGATCGTGTAGTTCTTCTTCCCCTTCGGCTGCCCGCTCGCCACCCCCGCCGCGGCCATCGCGACGCACGCCGCCACCGCCAGCAGTCCCGCCGCACGCTTGAACCCGAACTTCATGCTCAGCTCCTGAGGTGTGTTGATGCCTTCGACGTCCCGGCCACGCTCGCATTCGCCCGCTCCGTCCCGGCGGACGCAGCGGGATCAAGGATACCGAAATCGCCTGCAGCCTGCCGGTCACCCGCCCTAACGCTTGCCAGTCCCCGCCTGGAAGCGGCTCTTGAGCTGGTCGACGACCACGGCGAGCACGATGGCCAGCCCGATCACGATCTGCTTGTACGCCTGGTCGATCGCAAGCGCCTCAAAGCCGTTGTTGATCAGCTGGATAACCACCGCCCCCAGCACCGCGCCGAGCGCTGTGCCGCGCCCGCCTGAGAGCGAAGCACCGCCCACCACCGCCGCCGCGATCACTTCCAGCTCGTACCCCGAACCGTCCTGACTGCTCGCCGCACCATACTTGCCAATGGCGATCGCGGCCGCCAACCCTGCCAGCAGCCCGGCGATCGTGAACACCAGCACCTTCGTCCGTCCCACAGGGATCCCCGCATACCGCGCCGCCACCTCGTTGCCGCCGGTGGCGAAGATGCGCCGGCCGAACACCGTCCGCGTGAACACGACAGTGCCGATCAGACCGACCATCAGCATCGCGACCAGCGGGAGCGGTTCGACGCCGCCGACGTTCAGCTTCACCGTCCCGCCGAACCCCGGCGGGAAATCGCTGATCGACTGCCCCTTGGAAACGAGGTAGGCGACTCCGCGATAGACGCCCATGCCGCCCAGCGTGATGATGAACGGGTGCACGCGCAGCCCCACGCTCGCGCTCCCGTTGATCAGCCCGCACGCCGCTCCCACCAGCCCGCACGCCCCGAATCCCGCCAGAAGCGCCACGGGTGTGCTCACGGCGCCGCCCCCTTCTGCGAGCCCTTTCAGCAGCGACGCACCGATCACCGACGCCAGCGCGTAGATGGCGCCGACGCTCAGGTCAATCCCACCCAGCACGATGATCGCCGTCAGCCCGACCGCCATGATGCCGTAGAACGACGCGCTGGTGGCGACGATCATCAGGTTGTCGGCGTTGAGGAACTTGTTGACGTGCGGGTCGCGCTCAAGCGCCCGCGTCCCGTCGGCGCCGGCGTTCAGGTACCAGTGGTGCCCGTCGCCTGAGGCGTACTCGCCGTCAAGCTTCCCGGCGCCCGTTACCCGGTACCCGCTCTGCACCTCGCGCTTGAACGGATTGCCCACCCGCACCCGCAGCTCGGCGATCTCCTCCACCGTTGCACCGGCCGGAAGCGCCAGCCGCTCCATGCGCTCCACGCGCCTGTTCGTTCCCTGCTCAACCAGCCGCCACCCGCGCGACGCCGGGTACAGCTCCTTCTCCCCGCCCGCTCGCGTCACCTCCACCCCCGCCGGAGTCACCGCGGCCGACTCCCCGGCATACAGCGACACACGCTTCCGCCGCGGGATCGCCGGCGTGAACCACCACAGCCCGAGCATCATCAGGCC
>DASPMT010000465.1:0-14172 GCA_035626935.1 Phycisphaerales bacterium
GGCCTCGCGGCCACGGTGCGCGAGCTCCACGAGAACAAGGAGCTTGAGAAGATCTTCGAGCAGCTCGCCGTGGCGGGCCTGAGCATCGACGACTACGCCCTGACGCAGGAGGAGGCGGCCAGCGGCGAGAAGCTCCCGACCAAGTACGCGTGGGAGCTGGCCGACCGCGACATCGCGGCGGCGGCGTCCGAGGCGCCCGAGACCGCCGATGAGGCGGACGCCCGCGCTCAGCACGAGGCCGACGACGCGGCGGCCCTCGCCGCGGGGGCGGCCGATGAGGCGGAAGCCCCCGGCAAGACGGCGGCTGCGCCGCTGCCGAAGGTGATCGAGGCGCCGAGCCTCCCCTCGGTGCTCGCGTCGCTGCTGCAGGTGGGCCGGCGCGGCGTGGAGGTGAAGCGCTTCAAGGGTCTGGGCGAGATGAACGCCGAGCAGCTCGCGGAGACGACTCTCGACCCCGCCAAGCGCTTGCTGATGCGCGTGTCGTGGGACGCCGCGGGCGAGGCCGAGCGGTTGTTCACCATCCTGATGGGCGAGGATGTGGAACAGCGCCGCAAGTACATCGAGGAGCACGCGCTCGAGGTGAAGAACCTGGACGTGTGAACCGCGGGCACCCGTTTATTCCCAGCGCCCGGTGTGGCGACGCCGCAGGGCGGATGTGGGCACGGTGAAGCGGCGGCGACGCGGATTTCAGGCTCTTGGGAGGGCTTTCCGCGCACCTGCGGCGCACTCACGGGGCCGTGGCGAACATCTCCATCCGCTCATCTCTGCTTGTCGCCGGCGCGGCGACGGCGGCCGCGCTCTCCGGAGGACCAAGCGGAGCCGTCGCCTCAGGCTGCGCGATGGCTCCGCCCGCGAACGTCCAGCACCGGCTCAGCCAGCTGCGGCGCCAGCCGGGCGTCAGCGACGACGAGGCGTACCGACGGCTGATGGACGAGCTTGAGCCGGCCAACGTGCGCACCGAGGACGGCCTGCGGTGGTACTTCGACGGCCGCTTCTGGTGCTCGGAGCCCGTGGTGTGAGTCATCGCGCCGCGGAGGTAAGCGCGGAGGAAGCAGTTTCTTTGATAACGTGGGGGCGTGGACGGGTGAGGGCGGCAGGGAGCAAGCGTGCCCCCACGTGAGGCAGCACAAGGCGCGATCAGGGGGCCGTCCCGCACTCGGGGCACGCCGCCCCGGCCGGAAGCCCAGAACGGCTGTACCCACAGGCCGGGCAACGCCCGGCGCTGCTCCGTGCCATCCGAGTGCGAACCGCTGAGAGGGCCGGCGCGAACCCAACGAGCGCGAACGCAACAAGAGCGGATACCGGCAGAAGCCCGACGGCTGTTCTGCCGATCGCACCCCAATTGACCTCTGCGTGTGTCCACGTCTCACCGCGACCGACCTTCAGCCAGTCCACAGGCACCGCGTCGAGGCCGAGCGCCGTCAGGGTGGGAGAAGGCTCGACCTTCGCGCGCCCGTGCGCAAGCGCCTCGCCCCATCCTGCCGGGGGGACCGGGAACGGCGGCACGCGATCGGTCGTTGCGATGGTGAATCGCTCGTAGTAGCTCCGGTCGCTCTCGCCGAAGCGGTGGTAGGAGGCATGAACGGCGACCGGGCCAAACGCCGCCCCTCCCCCGTCCGGGCTCGGAGAGGGAGAGGGGGGCGGATTGCTGTTCGGCGAAGTCACAACCTCCATCGCCACACCGCCGGGGTACCGGCCGTCCGACACGTCGTATTGCGGCTTTGCCCGCAGAACGCGGACCGCCGTGATCCCCCCGCAGACTGCCAACGTCGCAACCACCATAAAGACGGAGCGACGAACGAACGTCCGGGCTGGTGTGATGGAGGTCATGATCGAATCCTTAGAGGGACACCCAGACGTCAACGTCGGCCTGGTCGATCACGCCGTCCGCGTTGAGGTCCATGCGGTCGAACAGGCGCGGATTATTGGGCGGGCCGAAGACCGCGTCGGAAAGCAGAGCGAAGTCCGCCGTGGTGCGAACGCCGTCCTCGTCGATGTCACCGTAAGCGGTGGACGTGACGAGCAGCTGCGCCGTCTTCTTCAGGTCACTGACGACGTTCGCCACCTTGCCCTTCAGCGAAACGTCCGAGCTGAGAACGACGTCCACCCACGCTTCCGGGTACTGATCCGCCGTCAGGCGCTCGCCTGGCTGCGCGAAGCGGGGAAGGCCGTAGATGTGGAGACGCTCAACGCGCGCATCTACAGCGAGCTGTTCCTGACGCCGAAGTCTGATCCATGGCTCGGCCTCGTGCCTGCGGATACCTACTCGGCGTTGTGCAACGACGGATGCGCGGACTCGAAGTAGCGGCACTTTCCAGTCTGGAAAAGGGCCTCGGGCGCATGCGTGCCTTGAGCACGGGGAAATCACAGAAGAGGCAGCTTCTTTGATAACGTGGGGGCGTGGACGCGTCAGCCCGCGGGATGCACAGGTGCCCCCACGTGAGGCAGTAAAAGAGTCGGGACAAAAAAAGGGGGCGCACCCGCTGGTGCGCCCCCGGAAGGCCGTGGCCGACAAATCAGGGGAACCAGGCGTGCGCTGCGTCGCCGACTCCGAGGTCGTCGGTCGAAACCGTGTGGCAGCAGAACACCGCGATATCCGTGCTCCCGGCCGGAACGCCGGTGATGGGGAGCGTGAGCGTGGTTGCGCCCGACGCTACGTTAGCGGTCATCCCGAGAGAGAGGTCCGCCGTCGGCTTCCCGTCGCTCCCGAACGTCGTTGCGTACCAGTAGATATTGATCGGCGTCGGGTTCTTGTGCTCGAACGTCACCGTTGCGCTGGTGGTCGTCGCCGCCATCGGCGAAGCCTCGATGAACTCCAGCGCCACCGTGGCGGCCGGGTTGTTGGGCTTGCGTCCAAGGCACCAGGAATTCTTCGCCTTTGCGCCGAGGACGCACTCGTCATAAGCGTTCTTCTTTGGGGCGCTCGGCTGCGTGGGGAGCTCCGGAGCGTACTTGGTACGGCACGCCTTCAAGTCCTGAATCAGTTGCAGCAGGCACGACAGGGCCGGCGAGTTGGGCGGCACGCTAGGCGTCGTCGTGGGCGGCGAGTCGTTGGGGACCTGCGAGAGGCAGCTCCTCAGCCCATCGGTAGCCCCGTTCAGGCACGCCTTGCGCAGCACAACGGTGTTCTCGTCCGTTCCCGTGAAGGAAGACAAGCATGTGTTAATGTCCTCGAAGTACTTCTCCCAACACTGCGGCGCAGTCGGTTTCGGCGGGCTCGGCTGCGGGAGCAGAGCGGTTGCGGACACAGAAAGAGCAACGACAAGTGATAACATACACTGAACTCCGGCGGCACGACCGGCCGCCACGGTACACCCGGTCGGGAGTATACGAGATGGGCGAAGAAAAAGATGCGGTGCGTAGTGGCGCTGCGCACCCCGCGCTGAGGTTCATTAGGTCGGGAGCGGCGCAGGAATGGCTGGCCGGCCTGATACGCGGGACCGGCCTCGTTCTCGCGCTGGTCAATACCCTGCGCGCTTTGGGCGGCGCCGCGGTGTACCTCTCGGACTGGGCGATGCTGCGAGGTGTGAGTACGACGGACGGCGCGGACGTTGTTTGGTCGCGCGCCCTTTCCGCGTGCTGGCACGCGTTCGGCATGAACGCCGTAATAGCGGCGGTCGTGATTGTCGCGGTTTGCCGTGCGGGGCGCGTCGCTGCTTTTATCTTCCCCGCAGTCCGCTCCTGCGCCGCGTGCGCCTACCCACTCCAAGACGGGGCGGGACGGTGCTCAGAGTGCGGGTATGACGGAGGGGCCCAGGAACGGCCAACGTCCGCGCGCGGTCCGGCTTCACATTGAGGAGCGGACCCCGAAGGCGCGAAATGACAGCAAACCGAATAAATCTGCGCGGGCCCTCCGCTGGCGCTCGGCACCCCCCTGATTGCAGGGGTCCAGCGGCGATGGTGCGCAGCGTTGGGATGGTCCGCAGGAACGCTTCAAGTGCGGCTGCCCGCGAGGGGCCGGGACCGCTGCCCTTCACCCCAAAAGACGCTGGACGAGCGGCGGTCGGGAACGCGGCGCTCGGTGTTCAACGTTGAGGTGTTGCGCCCAGCCCGTCTCATGCCGCGCTAGCTCAGGCGCCCGTCTTGGGCGCTTTCGTGCGCTGTGGGAGCGTGACCGCCGGGCCGAGCGACCAGAGCGGGAACGCCGCGCCGTCGGGCACCGTCGATGTGCACGCGCGGCCCGCCGCCTCCCGAGCGGCCCTCTCGGTCCAGCGCAGGACCGCGCTGAGCTGATCGCGGCCCTCAAAGGCGGTGTTGCGCGTAAGGGAGGCGACATCGAAGCGGCGCCAGCACAGGCCGTCGAAGAACGACGCGACGACGCGTCCCCGGCCGATGCTCTCATCCGTTGTGACGATGCGCGCATCATGGTCGACGGTGACGGCCAGGCGCAGGTCGCCGATACGCGGGTTGGCGCTCTTCTCGGTCTCGGCGGCCGCCCACTGATGAGGGACGAAGTACACCCGGCCGGAGAGGGGTACCGAAGGCTGGGTGTCCGTTTCAATGGGTCGGCTCGCGAGCATGAGCGCCGGGCTTAACCATAAGCGGGTAGGAAGCAACGGGGAACTGCTGAAGTGTTAAACGCGGCCAAGATGTCCCCTGCAAAGGCTTTCTCTGCCGCCAACGCGCTCCACTGAAACGGCGTTTTGGTCGCGCGAAACGTTGTTCGAGTCGCCTGAAATGCCGTTCGAGTCGCGCAAAGCGACGTTTGAGTCGCCTGAAATGCCGTTCGAGTCGCGCAAACTGGCGTTTCAGTCGCATGAAATGCCGTTCGAGTCGCGCGAAACGCCGTTTCAGTCGACCGAGATGGCGTTCCAATCGCCCGCAACCGCCGCCCTTGCGCACGATCTGCGCCGCCATCCTCGAAATCTGGCCGCCAGAGCCGACATTTTCGGTCGTGGCCTCGTGCGCCGCACAAGTCGCCCCCCGATCGCGCCGACCTCAGCGGCAGGCCCGGGTGTTCCGGGCCTCGCGCCGCGACGGGGACTCACCCTTTCACACCCCTCCGCTGCCGAGTCTGTTTAAGTGTCTCTGGCAACGGAGTGCTTCGAATGTCAACCAACAGCATCCCCCCTCTCTCCCCCCGCGGCCCGTACCTCGCATGGTGCGGCACCCACTCGACGGTCTTTGCGGCCAACGCGACGTCCATCGGCCTGACCAGCGCGAAGGCCACGGCGTACGCGGCCTTGCTGACCAGCGCCAACAAGGCCGTGTCGGAGATGGAGGAGGCCAAGTCCAAGTACCGCGCCACCGTCGTCAACGCAGCCGAGGCGATGCGCAACCTCAGCAAGAGCGTCAACGGCACCGCCGAGCTGGTGCGCACCATCCGCGCCTTCGCCGACGGCACCGCCAACCCCACCGCGGTGCTCGACCTGGCGCAGCTCGACCCGATCGCGCCCGCCGGGCCGGTCGCCGCGCCCAACCCCGTGACCAACGTGACGGTCGGCATCGACACCACCAACGGCAACATCGTCCTGCGCTGGAAGGCGAGCCAGCCGGGCGCGGGCACCATCTACATCATCAAGCGCCGCGTCGACTCGGCCGGGCCGTGGCTGTACGTCGGCAGCGCCGGCGCAGACAAGACGTTCGTCGACGCGACGTTCACGCCCGGCCCCGACAGCGTGCAGTACTCGATCACGGCGCAGCGCAGCAACCTGTCGAGCGTGGCGACGGCGGTCGTCGTCAACTTCGGCACCGGCGGCAACGGACAGCAGAACGTGCAGAACGTCAAGCTGGCGGCGTGAACTCCTTCTGATCTCATCCGGCCCCGGGCGTCCGCAAGGGCGCCCGGGGCTGTTCGTCTGTGGGCACAGTTCGCCGACGAGCTACGCTTGCTTTCGAACCGTCACCTTGGAGATGAACATGGGACTCTTCGACTCTCTCTTCGGCGGGCGCTCCAGCAGATCCGGCGGCAGCAGCGACGAAAGACCCGTGGTGCGTGCCCATCGAGCACGCCAAGCACGGCGCCGATCGGATCACCACCAAGGATGACGGCACGAAGATCTTTACTTCGCTCCACCACCAAGGGGGGCGGCGAGAAGACCACGACCGTCACCTACCGCCCCAAGCCGAAGGGCTGATGCACCCCGCTGGACTGGTTCCGTGAGGGCACGCAGAGGACCGAACGGGCAGTCGCGTGCCAGCCCCCACGGCATCAAGGAAGCGCCTTTGCGTCTCATCAAGGGCCAAGCGCCAGCCCCGCACGGTGTGCGCGGCTCGAGGCTAGACTGATTCTGCGCGGGGCGCGAGGGTTCTTTGTGATCGCAAACGACCGGACACGGAGGTTTCCATGGCTAAGGGCATGAGCAACAAGGGCGGCGGGTTCGGTCCGGTTCCGCCGGGCAATCGGTCGGGCGGCGGCGATGGCAAGGGCGGCGGCAAGGGTCCGTCCGGCGGCGGTCAGAAGGGCGGTGCGGGGGGTGGGGGTGGGGGGCAGCAGATGCGGCGCAGCCAGAACAAGGGCGGCGGCAAGTAGCGCTCACCGGGCCGCGCTGACGGCGAGCATCGCACCGGCGACTGCGCACAGCGCTCCGACGCTCATCCACCCCCAGCGGCGCAGGTCGGTCAGCGGCGCACCGGCAATCCCCCACAGGGGGCCGAGCCGGTGCCACATCCACAGGCCCGCGGCCGCCAGCGGTAGGCCGACCGCCGCGAGCAGCGCGGGTGGGGAGCCGAGCTGCAAGAGGTCCTGCGTATCGCCCGCGGGCGCAACCGCTCCACTCGCCAGGTAAAGACCGTTGACAACGAGGCAGAAACCGGCGAACGCGCGCAGCCACCTGCCGGTCTGCCGGTGGGCGACGGCGATGACGGCGCAGACGGCCGCGGGGGCCAGTGCGCCGATCAGAGGGCCGCACCACGCGACGGTCAGCGGCGCGGGGTTGGGTGAGACATCCGTGCGGCTGAGGGCCAGTGGGGTCAGCACCACCTTGGTGATGTGTCCGCCGGTGAGCCGCGCGCCGATCGCGTGCCCGCTCTCGTGCACCGCCATCATCAGGAGCCAATAGGTGGCAGCGGTCGCGCCGATCACGACGGCCGTGGCGAACATCGGCCGCGGCGGGGTCGAGCACTCATTGGGCACCGCGTAAGCGATTCATGGAGCCTAACCGATGCGGGATTGAATGCCAAGGCCCCGGGCGACTGAGCAGCCCGGGGCCTTGGGGGTTGTAGGGCGTTTCATGCGGCCGAAGATCGCGTGCGACGCTTCCCCGGGCCCGCTCGTGCTGAAGCGGTCATGGTCGGGCGCGGGCCATCCTTGTTCCGTCGATCAGATACGCCCCATTAGCAGCAGCACGATCAGGATGATCAGCAACAGGCCCAGGATACCGCCGGGCGCATAACCCCAGTTCTTGCTGTGGGGATAGACCGGCAGGGTGCCGATCAGCAGGAGGATCAGCACGATCAGCAGAACCATTCCAAGGACTGACATGGTGGAGCTCCGGCGGGGTGCGGGTGCGAGACGTGACGGCCGTAAACGGGTGCGTCGGCCGTCGCGTTTCCCTGCGGCGTGCAGCGGTGCCAACGGGTGACGGCGGAATGAAAACCCTGCCATACCCCGTTCACCCGCGTTGAGCGGTCGTTTGCGGCGCACGCGTCCGGCGCGGCACCGCTGTTGAACCACAACCCCCCGACCACTACCCTGACCGTCGCATGACCCTCCCCCCCGCGCTCGCACAACCCACCGCCGCCGCCGCTGACCTTGTCGGCACGGTGGACCTGGGGAAGCTGCCTCTGCTGATCGTCGCGCTCCCCCTGCTGGGGGCGTTGATCGCTCTCGCCAGCGCCATCCTCAAGGTGCGCAGCAAGGCGCCCGCCTTCCTGATGGTCGCCTGCCTCGCCGGCGCGTTCGCGGTCGCCTTCTGGATGTACGCGCAGATCACCGGTACCTGGGGCGCGGCCGGGGCGGTGGGGGCCGCCGGCGGCAACGGGCGCTGGGCGGTCGTCCACGCGTTCGACTGGGTCACGTTCCAGTGGGAGGGGGCGAGGCCGTTTGTCGCGAACTTCTCCTTCTATATCGACTCGCTCACCTGCCTCTGGATGCTCTTTGTCACGGGGCTTGCGACGGCGATCGCTCTATATGCCAGCGAGTACATGAGTCACGACGTCGGACCCGGCTACTGCCGGTTCTTCTTCGCCTTCGGGCTCTTTGTGTTCTCGATGGCCTGCCTGGTCATGGGCGACAACCTGCTGCTCCTCTACCTTGGCTGGGAGGGCGTCGGTCTCTGCTCCTACCTCCTGATCGGCTACTTCTACCAGAAGCCGAGCGCCGTCGAGGCGGCGAAGAAGGCGTTCATCGTCAACCGCATCGGCGACCTGGGGCTGGCGATCGGCATCCTGCTCACCTTCACCCAGTTCGGCACGGTGCGGTACGCCGAGCTCTTTCCGGCTATCCAGAAGTACGTGGACCTGGCCGCGGCCGGTCACTTTGACCAGATCCCCTGGCAGATCGAGTTGATCCCGGTGCTCTTCACCGTCGGCGCGTTCGGAAAAAGCGCCCAGCTGCCGCTGTACGTCTGGCTGCCGGACGCGATGGAGGGCCCGACGCCGGTCAGCGCGCTGATCCATGCGGCCACCATGGTGACCGCCGGCGTCTACCTGGTCGCCCGGTTCCTCCCGTTCTACCAGTGCTCAGAGATCGCGCTTCCGATCGTCGCGTGGGGGGGCGCCTTGACCGCCCTGCTGGCCGCCACCATCGGCATGGCCCAGTTCGACATCAAGCGGATCATGGCTTATTCGACGGTGAGCCAGCTGGGCTACATGTTCGCCGGGCTGGGCGTGCTGACGGCGGCCAACGCGCAGAACGACGCCGCGGGCTCGGCGTTCCACGTCTTCACGCACGCGTTCTTCAAGGCGACGCTGTTCCTCGCCTGCGGCGCCGTCATGCACGGCTTCGCCGGCCAGCTCGACCTGCGGAAGCTCAGCGGCCTGATCAGGGTGCCCGGGTGGAAGATCGTCAGCCTCGCGATGCTGATCGGGTGCCTGAACCTTGCCGGCTTCCCGTTCACGGCGGGCTTCTTCAGCAAGGACATGATCCTCGCCAACGCGTTCAGCAACGGGCACCTGCAGATCATCGGCTGGATCCTGCTGATCACCGCGGGCTTGACGGCGTACTACACCTTCCGCGTCTTCTTCCGCGTCTTTGTCGGGCCGGTGGAGTATCACCCCGGTGACGAGGTCCACGCCCACGACGACCACGGGCACGAGGCGCACGGCCATCATGACCACGCCGATCATGTGAAGGCCGAGTCGGAGGCAAAGGCCGAGGAGGCCCATCACGACTTCCACCCGCACGCGCCCGGCTGGGCGATCAACACCGTTCTGGCCGTGCTGGCGGTCGCAAGCATCGCCGTCACGCCGCTTTACTTCGCTCACTGGCCCCACCACCTGGTTGAGAGTTCGACCGCGGTAATCGCGACGTCCGCCCAGGCTCCGCACGCCGCCGATGCGCACGGGCACGCCACCGTCTTCGGCTACGGCGTGCACGACAAGGTCTTCGGCGTCGGGTTCATGTACCTGCTCTCCGGGGTCGTCGGGGCCGTCGGCATCTTCGTCGCGTTCCTGCTGCACTACGCGGGCCGCACGTCCGCCGCGACCAGCGCCGCCGACCGGATCTACATCCCCGTCATTACGCCTGCCGCGCAGCACAAGTGGTACGTCGACGAGGTCTACAACTGGCTCCTCCGCCGTCCGCTGCTGGTGCTGGCCCACATCTTCTACCTGATCGACAAGCTCCTGATCGACGGGCTCGTCGACCTCTTCGGCCTCCTGCCCCGCAGCGCCGGAGGCGCCCTGCGGCCTTCCCAGTCCGGCGTCATGCACGGGTACGCCGTCGGCATGGCCTGCGGCCTGGCGATCCTCGCCGTTGTCGCCCTCTCCCTGCTCAACGGTTCGTTCCTGGGCATTCACTTCTGAGCCGCCCAGCCCCCGCGTTCCGCCCGCCGACGCCTCAGCCTTCCGTCCCGGAGTCGACATGAGCCTCCTGCTGGTCCTGATCCTGATCCCCCTGGTCGCCGCGGCGATCATCCCCGCGGTGCCGCGCAAGAGCTGGCCGTATCCGATCGCCCTGATCGGCACCCTGCTCTCGGCGGCTGTCGGGGTCGTCGCGGCGTTCCAGCACGACTGGCTCACCGCGTCGGGCAAGTCCGAGGCGCTGGCCTTCTCGGCGCCGTGGATGCCCAAACTCGGCCTGTCGTTCTCCCTGGGCGTCAATTCCGTCAGCGGCCTGCTGATCGCCCTCACCCTCCTGCTGGGTCCGATCTGCGTCGTCGCCAGCCGAACGGCCATCACCGAGCGGGTCCGCACGTACTACTTCTGGCTGCTGGTGCTCCAGGCGGCGATGGTGGGCGTCTTCTCCGCCCGCGACCTGGTGCTCTTCTACATCTTCTTCGAGTTCACGCTGATCCCGATGTTCGTCCTCATCGGCGTCTACGGCTCGACGAACCGGCGGGCCGCGGCCATCAAGTTCTTCATGTACACCTTCACCGGCAGCGTGATCGCGCTGGCCGGCCTGCTCTACGTCGCGTACCGGCACACCCAGGCGCCCGGCAACCCGCTCCACGCGTGGTCGTTCGACATCGACACCCTGGCCGCGACGGCGCGGGCGATGACCACCACCGAGCAGTACTGGGTCTTCGGCGCGCTGATGGCGGGCTTCGCGGTCAAGGTCCCGCTCTTCCCGCTGCACACCTGGCTGCCGCTGGCGCACACCGAGGCGCCGACCGCCGGATCGGTGATCCTCGCGGGCGTGCTCCTGAAGCTGGGCACCTACGCGATCTACTCCTTCGTGCTGCCCTTCGTGCCCGCGGCTGCCTTTCACTTCGCGCCGCTGATCGCCACCTTCGCCATCATCGGGATCATCGCGGTGGGGCTGGTCTGCTGGGTGCAGCGCGACGTGAAGAAGCTCGTCGCCTATTCGTCGGTGGCGCACCTGGGCTTCTGCATGCTAGGGATGTTCGCTCTCAACATCACCGGCCTCAAGGGCTCGGTGCTGTACATGATCAACCACGGCCTGAGCACCGGCGCCATCTTCCTCTGCATCGGCATGGTCTACGAGCGGTACCACACGCGCTCGATGGACGAACTGGGCGGGTTGGCGAAGAAGATGCCGATCTGGGCGTCGTTCATGGTGTTCTTCGCCATGGCGAGCGTCGGCCTGCCGATGCTCAACGGCTTCGTCAGCGAGTTCATGTGCCTGATGGGGGCCTGGCAGGCCAGCGACAGCTGGACCGGCTGGGGCCTCACGTCCGGGACCGCCGGCGTGCTCGGCCCGGTCTACGCGACCGTCGCCGGCACCGGCATGATCATCGCCGCGATCTATACGCTGTACATGATCGGCAAGGTTGTGTGGGGTCCGCTGCACACCCCCGGACACGACGGCGGCCATGGCCACGGGCACGGGAGTGAAGCGCACGGCGTCCTCCCGGTCGACCTTTCGCGCCGGGAGATCGGCCTGCTGCTCCCGCTCGCCGCCTGCTGCCTGCTGCTTGGGCTCTACCCCAAACCGTTCCTCGCGGCCATCGATGCGTCGACGCGTGACACGGTTGCCGTCGTCGCGGCCGGCCGCAACGCCCACGCTGCGCCGTCTCCGCAGCCCGCTGCCGCGCAGGGCGCCCCCGCGGCCCAGACAGTCTCCGCCGAGCCCTCCATGCAGGTGACCCAGTGAGCGACAAACTCCACGCCCTCTACCCTGAGATGCTCCTGTTCCTGGCCACCTGCGCCGTTCTGGTGATCGGGCTCTCGCGCTCGAACGCCCTCCGCCGCATGGCCGGGCCGATCTGCGCGCTGGCGGTGCTCGGCGCCGGCCTCTTGGCGTACCTCACCGGCAACCCGACGACCTCAGGCGGCGCTTACCCGGCGCTCGCGACGTACGGCAAGATCATCGCCGCCGCCGTCGGCTTCCTGCTGGTCCTGCTGCTGCAGGGCGTAGCCGACCGCGACTACGAGGACCAGGTTGCCAAGGGACGGGCGGCGTTCGACCCGTCTCGCACGATCCGGGCCGAGTTCTGGGCGTTCTTCCTCTTCTCCATCACCGGCCTGATGCTCTGCGCCGGCAGCGACAACCTCATCTGGCTCTTCCTGGCCCTCGAGCTCACCAGCCTGCCGACATACGTCATGGTCGCCGTCAGCACCTCGCGCGAGCGGTCGATGGAGAGCGGCGTCAAGTACTTCTTCCTTGGCGCGCTGGGCGCGGCCGTCTTCCTCTTCGGCTTCGCGTTCATCTACGGCGGCACCGGGGCCACCGACTTCGCCCACATCGCTCAGAGCCTACGCGCTCAGGCCGCTTCGGCCGAGGGGATCAACCCCATCGCCCTCACCGGGCTGGTGCTCAGCGTGCTGGGCCTCTGCTTCAAGATCGCCGCGGTCCCGATGCACGGGTACGTGGCCGACGTCTACCAGGGGGCTCACGCGTCGGTCTCCGCGATGCTCGCGTTTGTCCCCAAGGCCGCCGGCTTCTTCGCGCTGATCCTCCTGCTCGGCTGCGCCGGCTGGGGCAACGGCGGGTCGGGGCCCGGCACCGGCGCGCTGCCGAGCCCGCTCAGCGAGATCATCGCCGTCATCGCCGTCCTCACGATGACCTTCGGGAACGTGCTGGCGCTGCTCCAGACGTCGGTCAAGCGCATGCTCGCCTACTCGTCGATCGCCCACAGCGGGTACATGCTCGTGGGCATCGTCGCCGGACCCGGCGGCACCGGCGAGAGCATCACCCGCAGCGGCATCGCGGCCGTGCTTTTCTACCTCGTCATCTACGGCGTCACGTCCGTCGGCGCCTTCGCCGTGCCCGCCGCCCTGGAGCGCCGTGCCGCCGATGGCCACCTTGACGAGCCCGACTCGTTCGACGACCTCCGCGGCCTGCGCACTACCCACCCGACGCTGGCGTGGGTGCTGGCCCTCAGCGCGCTGGGGCTGATGGGCTTCCCGCCGCTGGTCGGCTTCTTCGCCAAGCTGCCGCTCTTCACCGCGAGCTGGTCGTCGGGGAACACGGTGCTGCTGCTGGTGCTCGCGGTCAACTCGGCGATCGGCGCAGTGTACTACCTCCGTCTGGTCTACCTGTCGCTCATCGCCAGCGCCGATACCCCCTCGCCCTTCGCGTCGTCGCCCTTCCGCGCCCGCGCTCTGGCGGGCTGCATCGCGGCCGCGGCGCTTGTGGTGCTGGCGTTTGTGCCGATGACCGACCCCGCCGCGTCGGCCGCGGCGTATTTGCCGGTGCAGCCGGCGCTCAACAGCAACGCTCCTTCACCGTCGGTTGCCACGTCGGCGCCGGTCCTGGCGGGCGACCGGCCCGACTGAGCGCCCGTCAGGTCGCCGGCACCACCGCGCCGCCCCCGCGACCGGCGAGCACCTCAAACGCAACGCCGTACGCCGGCCCAAGCACCTCCGGACGCAGCACGTCCGCGGCGCGACCGACCGCGGCCGGCGCTCCCCGCTCGTCGAGCAGCAGGGCCGCGTCGGCGAAGCGCAGCGCCAGCGTCAGGTCGTGGAGCACGACGCACACCGCGGCGCCTTCCGACGCGAGTGATCGCAGCAGCGCGAGGGCCTCCAGGGCGTGGCGTGGGTCCATCGCGCTAACCGGCTCGTCGGCCAGGAGCGTCCTCCCGAGCGGCCGCTCGCCGGGCCCGTCGAGCTGGGCGGCCGCACGCGCCAGCGCCACGCGCTGCTGCTGACCGGCCGACAGCGTGTCGAACACCGCGCCTGCCAGGTCGCTGACGCCCGCGCGGCGCATCCCGCGCTCTACCGCCGCGTCCGAGGCGCCCACGGCGTAGCGGCCGAGCTCGACTACGCGGCGCACCGTCATCGGGCCCGCCAGCGTCGAGCGCTGACCGATGTACGCAACCGACGAGGCCCGCCGCCAGACCGGGACGCTCTGCAGCGGCGCTGCGCCCAGTCTGACCCACCCCGACGCCGGGGTCAGCGTGCCCAGCAGCAGCCGCAGCAGCGTGCTCTTCCCGGCGCCGTTCGGCCCCAGCACGGCCGTCACGGTTCCAGCGGGGAGCTCCAGGCTTACGCCGCGCACCACCTCCCGCCCCGCGTTCCCGGGCGCGCCCCTTCCTTGGTACGCGAAATGAAGGCCGGACGCGGTGAGCACTGGCGATGCTAGCGGCCACACCTCTGCGCCGGCCCCCTTACCCCGTCCGGCCCCTATCCTCCGGCCACATGTCCACGATCAACACAGTTGCGGTC
>DASPMT010000466.1:0-10765 GCA_035626935.1 Phycisphaerales bacterium
CGCGGGCCGGCGCGTCGGCACGGCGATGGACCAGACCGCGATGGACCAGACGGCCGGCAGCGGCGGCACCTACGGCGGTCTTGACCGCTTCGGACGCACGACCGCGATCACCTGGAAGCGGGCGGGCACCACCCAGCAGTCGTACGTCTACGGCTACGACGCCGCGGGCAACGCGCTCTTTGAACGCTGGGACCACATGTTCGGCGGGGTCCTCAACCAGAACAAGCTCTCACAGAAGTTCGCCTACGACGCGCTCAACCGCATGATCTCGGCCGAGCGCGGCCAGCTCGACGCGACGAACACCGCCATCGTCCACTCCGCCACGGCCCCGACCGCGCGCCTGGTGGAGTGGGGGCTTGACAACCTCGACAACCTCACCGGCAACGCGACTAACCCCCTGGGCATCAAGACGTCGTGGTTCAATGTTTCGACGAACCTGCCGGTTGTCACTGGCACCATGACCCACACGGTCGACGCGCAGAACCAGGTGAAGGGCATCGCCGCGACGGGCAACTACGCCACCGGCGTCGGCACGATCAGCGGGGCGGTGACCTACGACCGTGCCGGCAACATGGTCGCCGACGCGGAGTACTTCTACCAGTACGACGCGTGGAACCGGCTCGTGCAGGTCAGCGACCGCGGCACCGCCGTCTTCAACGCCGACGGCGTCATCGCCTCGGGCGCGCCCGGCTCCTGGCGCATCCACTACACCTACGACGGCCTGGGCCGCCAGATCCGCAAGCAGCAGCCCTGGACGGAGGGCAACGGCGACAAGTTCGTCCGCAGCGTTCACTACTTCTACGATGGCGTGCGCCGCATCCAGGAAGTGGTGGTCGACCCGCTCTCGAGCGCTGCCCCTGTCGAGCTCAAGGACGACAAGTGCGAGCCGCCCCCCGCGGAGGAGGACAGCCTCACCCTCACGCTCGACCGCGAGTACGTCTACGGCCCGGGTGACCGCCTGGGCGTCGACGAGTTCGTGTGCCAGATCGACAGCCTGGGCAACTTCGTCTACATGCTGCAGAACGCGGCCGGTGACGTCACCGCCTTGGTGCGCGACGGTGAGGTGATCTGCCAGTACACCTTCGATCCAAACGGCGTGCTGATCAACGCCGACCACATCGAAGCGCAGGTGGTAAACCGGGTTGGTCACAAGGGCCTCTTCTTCGACCGAATCGACGGCCACCCGATGGGCCGCCAGTTGCTGGCCAACGCCCGCGGTCTCTACCAGAACCGCAACCGCGTTTACCACCCGATGCTCGGCCGCTTCATGCAGAAGGACCCCAACGAGAGCGGCCTGCCGGTGATCGCCAACGGGGCGATGATGGCCGCCAACCCGGCGATGGCGTCGCTGCTCCCCTTCGACGCTCAAGGGATGTATGGCGACGGAATGAACCTCTACGGCTACCTGGGGGGCAACCCGTACGTTCGCCGTGACCCGCTCGGTCTGTCGTGGGACCCGTTCAGCATGGCAGACGACTATTTGGCCGAGAACGCGGGTGCGCAGGCGGCGTTTCTTCAGCGAGTTATCCGCGGATTCAATACCGCCGCCCACATCGCTTGGCAGATCGCGCAGATGCACCCGGCGATCGGACTCGCTGCATCGGCGTACAAGCTGGCGACTGGCGAAGGGGATGTATGGGATCTGCTGGCGGTTGCTGGTCCCGCGGGACGATTGGTTGGAAAAGCCCTTGGAGCTGCGGCGAGGACAGCCGCGTACTACGTCTCCAAGTTCGGAAGCACTTGTAGAAAGTGCGTAGCTGAGGGAACGGAAGTGCTGACTCCCAACGGTCCGTTGCCGGTTGAGTGTCTCCAGCCAGGCGACTTGGTCCTCTCACTGCCGGAAGAGGACCCGCTATCGCAGCCGCGCTACATGCGGGTGGTGGCCGTGTACCACAACGAAGGAAGTGAACTGTTGACGGTGAGCTTCGATGACGGTGGTCAGTTGTCTATCTCGGCAGCCCACGAAGTGTTTACGACCGTGAGCGGATGGGGGCTAGCCGAGGATGTGCGGCCCGGAGATATAATGCTGGGAGAAAGAGGCCAGCCCCGACGAATCAAGGCGGTGGCCCGCGAATACGCACCGGTACGGACATACAACCTCAGTGTTGACGGAAGCCATACCTTTTATGCCAACGGTGTGTGGGTGCACAACTGTGCAAAGTTTCAGCCGTCGTGGAAATCTGTGAATAAACTGAAAGAGGCAATCGAAAGACGGTTCCGTGGCATCCCGAAATCTGTGGATCGCTTGGACAAGGGCAACCCCGCCAACAATGAACTGCCGCACATCCACTTCAAGGATGGTGGTGCGCTGTTCAACAACGGTACTTGGAAGCACGGCGGAAGGCCGCTCTCCGCGGCCGAACGCGAGTTTCTTGAAGCCGCCGGATGGGTCCTGCCGCCGGGATAGTGAGCGAAGTTATGACAAAGAGCGATTTCAGCAATGCGACAGGGCTTTGGCTCGCCCGTGTGGACTCCCCGAAATTGGCCGGCTGCCAATCGGCGCACTTCGACGAGGTCGCGAAGACGAAGGGCGGCAACAGAGACTACTTACGCTGGTTGTCGTCAATCTCGGGCAAGACCTTCTGGGATCGACCAAGCGGGAATCTGGTGCTTGTCGGCTGGCCGCTTAAAGATGCGGATGCGCCCATCGAAGCACCTCCGTCGTCGTGGAGCGACGTCTTCAAACGCACCACAGACGAACCGCCCAGTATTTATGTCACAGCCAAGAGTGTACCCCTCGTCCGTTGCCCAGTAGGGTCCTTTGTGGGCCAAACCGATCTGGGCCTGCTGGCACCGCTTCGCGGATCGTGTCTGGTCTTCTACGAGTCGCGCAAGTGCAAGAAACTGGGCGAATCCGGGTGGGAGTGGCGCAACATGCTGCACATCGGTTCGCCAGACGGTCGCTGGACCAAGCAACTTGTCCCGCGCAGCGGACGTTAGGGGAAAGCTGCGGATGGCTCCCTCGGTCAGCGCCAAGGCATGCCGGGCACGGCGGTACGCTAGAGAATGCTCGATGAATGCCAGGTGGGACACCAATCGATGATTGAAGTGCACAGCGAGCTGTTCGGTATTCAGACTCGTATCGAGGCGATCCACGCCGATCCGTTTCCAACGGCATCGGGTTTGGCCGCGTGCGTGACCTGAGGCGTGCGGCGCGAGCCCGGCCTACGCGCTGCTTGACGGGTGGAGCGGCGACGGCGTTCACGCGCTTGGGTACTGCCTGGCGTCGCCGCTGTCGAACGGCGACCCGACGGGCTTGTTCGGCGGGCTGATCCCCGCGCTGATCGGCCCGACGACGCTGGGGCAGCTGCAGGCGGACTGGATGGAAGGCGTGTTGGAGCACGGTGGCACGGCCGGGCAGCGGGCCGCGGTGCTGATGGAGGACTACGCGTTTACCAGTTCAACGCCAACTCGTCCTTGAGTGAAGAAGCGTTCCCGTGGTCGACGCGGCTGCAGCAGGTGGCCGGCGGCATCAAGAAGGGCGCGAGCACGCTCGCGACCAAGTACTACACCCAGCGAAGCTTCTACGACCCCGCCCGGCCCGGTGCGCTGGCGGAAGATTTGCGCCCGGGCGAGAAGATGCTCGGCCGCGGAGTCGAACGGGAGATCGTGGCAGTTGAGCGGGTCTACCGACCAGTGGGGACGTACAACCTGGCCGTTGCGGAGAATCGGACTTTCTTTGCCGACGGCGTGTGGGTGCACAACTGCGGCCCCTTGGCGCCTAAATTCATCGGACCAGGTTACCGAGCCTCTACCTTGGCGCCGTCGCCAGGACAAATCGCGATGTACCAGCGGCAGCTAGATCAGTTCGGACCAGAAAAATTATATAAGTCTATGACATCACTGCTTGAACGCCTGGCTGAACACGAAGCTAAACTACCGAACTTGCAGTACAAATCCAGCGTCCACAAAGAAATTGACAATTTCCGTCAAGAGATCAACGCTATTCACGATGTCTTAGCGGGTGCGCCATAGAGGAAGCCATGAATCCAGAACCTTCTGTCACTGAACTCGCCGGACGGATATTGGGATTTGGGATTGTCGACGGTACCGACAACCCTGACGAGGAAGCGCAGAATCTCGCTGATGCGTTGCTTGACATTCGAAGTTCCTGTCAGCGAGCTCTTCCCGCGCTCGAGCAAGCCATATCTTCGAAGACCAAGGACGGGTTTGGCGACGGCTTTGTTGAGCTGATAGTTGAGCTAAACCACGTGGTTTCTCACCTCAAAGCCAGTGTTGTGCTGAAAGAACAAGTGCATCAGCTTTAGCGAGCTACGTCCTGTTCAAGAACTCCGGAGGCATGCTGTCCAGCGGCTTCCGGTGATTTGACGCTTCCGGCCGGTGCAGGTTGTGAGCCTCTTCGCGGCATCCAGTTCAACGCTGATGGATCGTTTTATTTGTTCATAAATTGAGACCTGTGCCCGTTGCGGGCTGAGCGGTAATATGGTGACCCTGCCTGAGGAGTTACCTATGCTCAAGTCATCAGCACTAAGCCAAATCCCTATCGAGGAGCTTCGACTCGAAATCCGGTCGCGCCAGCGTCGACTTCCGGCGCTGCAGCGCCGCCGCGACAGAATTGCCACGAAGCTCGCACGGATAGATCACGAGATCGCTTTGCTAAGCGGTGATACCGCCCGTAGCGAGAGGCGGCGCGGTGGAGCGCAGAAAGGGACTCTCGCGGCCTACCTCCAGCGAGCGCTTAGCGGCAAAACGATGAGCGTTGGGGAAGCTGCGGAGGCCGTAAAGGCTCTCGGGTACAAAAGCAATGCCTCCAACTTTCGCCTTATGGTAAATGCCGCCCTCCTCCGCAAGGGCGGGCCATTCAAGCGGATTGGCCGCGGTCGCTACACGGCGAAGTAGGATCACCGAGTCTGATCTTCTGGAAACGCACGCATGGCACTCTTCCGGTTACTTATACTCAGCATTGCCTTCGGGAACGTTCCCGGCGTTCTGCTCGCTGCCGCGCAGCCGGCGAAGAACGAGTCGTACCTCGCTTCCCTGAGGGCTGCTCTCCAAGCCCAACGGGAGGCCGAATCGGCCGCCGACAAGGCGCTCGTCGACGCGAAGGACCTGGAGAAGGACAACCCCATCGCCGCGGCGCAGCAACGCAAGCAGCAGGGCGAGCAGTTGACGAAGCTGATTACGCAGCGGGTCACGCCCGCGCAACAGCGGGCGCTAGCTTCGTTGACCAACTGGTCCAAGCGGGATGTTCAGGCGCTCCTCTGGAAAATCGAGGCTCCGGCGTTGGAGGACGGTACTCCCAGTTCCGCCACGCTCCGATTTGCGGTCTTGGAGCGCGGAGACTGGCAGCAGCAGGCCGGCAAAGGGCCGGTCGCGAAGACGTTGAGCGAGGGGCTCGGCGAGGCTGCCTGGGGTGCCGTCCGGCTGGCGGGCCTCAGCAAGCCCCAGCGGACTGCCGCGTCTCCGCGCCCAGTTGACCCTCTCCGCAAGCTGACAGCCGAGGAACTCCTGGCCGCAGCCCAAGGGCGCACGGCGGCCGGCGCAGCCTCCAAGGAGCCGCGGTGGTCCGACGCGACCGTCGCCGGCTTCGAGAAGCTGGCCGCGGATTACGGGGCGCTCGTGCTGTTCGACGTACGGGTGTCGCTGGCCACCAAGCCCATGCTTGAGGCAGCGCAGAAGCTCCGCGTCGGGGACATCGTCTCCATGCGGGTCGCGGCCGCGCCTCAGACGGTCTGGTTCGTTCCGTTCATGCCTGGCCAGCTAGACGCAGGCGTCTGGTACTTTGAGGGACGCGGCTCCACGCTCGGCGTGAGCAGCTTCGCCGGCGTCTCATGCGTGCCCGTGACGACGTTCATGGGCGTCGAGGCGGCGGCCGGGCGGGTGGTCTACATCGTCGACATCTCCGGGTCGATGGACGGTGCGAAGATGGGCTTCCTCAAGGAGGAGCTCACGCGCTCGATTAACAAGCTGGAGGACGGGACCTCGTTCCTTGTTCTGCCGTTCTCCTCAGACGTGCAGGTACTTGGATCGACGCGGTACCAGGTCGCAAGCGCCGGCACGAAGAAGAGTGTCGGCAACCTGATCTCTCGGTTGAAGGCGGAGGGAGGAACCGAGCCGCTGCCCGCGTTTGAAATCGCCTTTCGGCAGAACCCACGTCCTGAGGCCATTTACTTCATGACCGATGGGCTGTTCGACGACTCTCTGATCGAGGCTGTCGAGAAGATGCAGACCGGCCGCAACGTGCCTATCCACTGCATCTCGCTGGTTGATCGATCCAGCGAAGCGTTGATGGAGAGGATCGCCAAAATGTCGGACGGTTCCTACGTGCACCGCGACCGATTCGCGGCCCCGGTACCTTCGCCAGCCCGGAAGTAGGCCAAATCTGTCCCGTCTACGAGTTGCCGCGAATGGTGTTGGCCTGCAGCACCGCCAGTGAACATCACCACCCGTACATCGAGTCCTTGACCCGCGGCAGTTCATGCGCAGCGAATGCCGCGCCGTCGTCAGTGAGCCGGATCGATCTGTCCTCGCTGATGTCCGCCCAGCCCCGATTCTTCAAGCATTGGGCCGGGCTGGCGTCGGCGCTTGCGTATTTCCACTTGGTACCCCGGATCCTTGCGCCGGGCGTGCACGCAAACACCCGCTGGATAAGCCGCTCAAACGCCCGCCATTCCGGTTCGTGTTTTCGAGCCATTGTCGATCATTGGCTCCATCGTCGACGATGACACGGTGGAGAGGCCGTTCGCTGGCGGGCTGCCCGCATCTACGCCGCTCTGTAGTAGTGCCGCAACAGGCCGCCCAGCCGAGTCCGGCACCGCACCCGTCCTTGGCGGTCGCTCACCGACGAGTGGCGCGGCCCATCAGGGGTGTTGAACGCCAGCGCCGAGTGGGGGCGCTCGGTGTTGTAGTAGGTGACATACTCGGTCACCAAGTAGTCCAAGTGGCGCGTCCCCAGCACCACGAAGCGCCGCAGGCACTCGTGCTGGAGGCTCTGGATGAAGCGCTCGACGTGGGCGTTGAGGTTGGGTGAGCGGGGCGGCAGCCGCAGAGCCTCGACGCCCTGTTCCTTCAACGCCGACTGGAAGGAGGCGCCCAGCTTGCGGTCCCCATCATGGGTCACCACCGCGGCCTCGCCGCTGTTGCCGACAACGGCGGCGAACGCCCGCGCCTGCTCGGCCACCCAGGCGCTGTCCGGCTTGGTCGTGCAGGCCGTTACGTGCACGCGCCGGCTGGCCAGATGCACGAAGACCAGCACGAACGCGTGCACAAACCCCGTGGGCGTGAGCACCTTGGTGCTCAGGAAATCGCACGCCCAAAGAGTCCGTGCGTGCATCTCCACGAACCGGTACCAGGGACTCTCGCTGCGATTGGGGCCGGTCGGCAGCCCCGCTTCGCGGAGGATGTTGACGACCGTTCCCCTTCCAACGGTGAGGCCGAGCTTCCGGAGCTCGCCTTGGATGCGCGTGTACCCCCAGTCGTTCTCCCGCGCCAGGCGGAGGACCAGTGCACGGGTGCGCTCGGGCGTCCGCGGGCGGCCGGGCCTGCGGCGCGGCTGCACGGGCTTCGGTCGCTTGGCCGCCTCCCGCACCCAGCGGTAGAAGCTCTTGTCGGAGGCGACGACCAGGAACTCCTTGACCGAGGGTCCCAGCGGCTTGCCCAGCTTGACCAGCCGCGCCCGCTCGGCGCGGGTCGTGCGCATGGCGCGGGGGAGCCGCGCCTGGAGCATCTCCAACTGGGCCTTGAGGAACTGGTTCTCCTGGCGGAGCTTGGCCGTGCTCGAACCGGCCAGCACCCGCAGCAAACGGAAGTAGGCGGAGGTCATGGGCGGAGTATCCTCAAAAACCCTCGCCTTGGGGAAGGAAAGAGGTATTTGAACACCGCTGGACGGGGCTAGGGATCATAAAAAACGACCCATCTGGAGGCTCCGCGCCTTAGGGGTGGGGCGGCCGGTGCGGTGGGGGACGGCCGCCTGTTAACTAGAGAATGTGGTGTTTCCCATGCGGGAAACCGCAGGTCTTGAGAGCCCGGGTGCCCGGCCGTCAGTCCCTACCCCTGAGCTCCCGTCCGCGAGAGCGGTTCGAAACTGTTGTGAACGGGGAGGTCCTGTTCAAAGATCCCAGCACCGGCTTCGTGCAGGCTTCATGGCCATTTTCACCCTCGGTGCGGCGCTTTTGTGCACTGGAGCACTTGACGGGGCTGAAATAGTTGCATATACTACCATCGTGCAGAGCAAGCTTCCCAGTCCCGAGCAGGTCTTCCGGCAGGTGCCGTGCTTGTGCGGTTCCTTGCTGATCGCGGCCCGGGCCGTAAGCCGGCTCTACAACGAAGAGCTCCGGCGGGCCGGGTTGGAGGTCACTCAGTACTCGATCTTGATGGTGTTGAAGTTGCTCGGTCCGGTGCCCGCCGGTGCGCTTGCCGAGCGGCTCGCCCTGGACAAGACCACCATCAGCCGCAACCTCAAGGTGCTCGAGCGGAACGGTTGGGTCGTCTTTGAGCGGGGGCGGGATGGCCGCGAGAGGGTGGTGTCGCTCACGGGCGTGGGGGCCGGGAGGCTCGCCGACGCGCGGCCGTACTGGAACCGCGCCCAGAAGCGGATGCGTGACGCGCTGGGCCCCGATGGGTTCGATGCTCTTCGTGCGCGACTGCCGGACTTGGCGTTGGCCACGCTGTCGGGCTGACTTTTTTATCTTAGTGGTTGTATATACAACGACGGACACCCCCATGCTCTTCGTCGCCCTGCGGATGCTGACCTTCGACACGGCCAAGTACCTGGGCCTGATCTTCACCGTCGCCTTCTCGACGTTTCTCATCTCGCAGCAGGCCTCGGTCTTTGCGAGCCTGATGACCCGCACGACGAGCCAGATCCGCGACGTCTCGGATGCATCGGTCTGGGTCGCCCATCCGGAGCACCGCTACATCGATGAGATCAAGCCGATGTCTCAGAGCGCCCTGACCGACGTCCGCGGGGTCGAGGGTGTGAAGTGGGCGGTGCGGCTTTACCGCGGGCTCTCGCGGGCCAAGGCCGGCGACGGCACGTTCCGCACGTGCATCACGATGGGGGTTGATGACGCAACGCTTGTCGGCCTGCCGCGGAAGATGGTGCTTGGAGAGTCGGAATCGCTCCGTCTGCCGGACGCGGTCTTCCTCGATCGGTTCGGGTATTCCTACTTCTTCCCCGGGCAGGAGTTCAGGCTCGGGGGCGAGCTGGAGCTCAACGACCGGCGCGCCCGGGTCGCGGGGATCATCGATTCTTCGGCGCCTTTCGTCACGTTCCCGGTGATCTACACCCGCTACTCGCTCGCGCTGACGTACGCCGGCCAAGAGCGGAACACGCTCAGCCTGATCCTGGCTCAGCCGGAGGAGGGCGTTACGGCGGATCAGCTGGCCGCGCGGATCCGGGGGCGCACCGGCCTGACTGCGATGTCGGCCGAGTCGTTCGGCTGGCAGACCATCTGGTTCTACATCAAGAACACCGGGATCCCCGTGAACTTCGGCGTGATCATCGTCGTGGGCATCCTCGTGGGCACGGTCGTCGCGGCGCAGACGCTCTACCTGTTCACCCTGGACAACCTGAAGCAGTACGCCGCCTTAAAGGCCATCGGCGTAAAGAACAGCGTGCTCGCCGGGATGGTGCTCGTGCAATCGTCGGTCGTGGGCGCGATCGGCTACGGGTTCGGCGCGGCGATGTGCGTCTCGTTCTTCTTCTTCACCAGGGACATGCCGCACCTTCGCGGGTTCATCACCCACTACGAGATCCTCGGGGGCACGGCCCTCCTCATGGCCCTCATCGTCATCGGCGCAAGCGCGCTCAGCCTTCAGCGCGTCGTGTGGCTTGAGCCGGCAACCGTGTTCCGCTGAGAGAAAGGAGACCCCGTGCTCATCACGCCTTCCCCCGCGATCCGCGTGTCGGGCGTCGAGAAGGAATTCGGATCAGGTTCCAGCGCCGCGCGGGCTCTCCGGGGGGCCGATCTGACGGTCCCGTTCGGAAGCATCACCATGCTGGTCGGGCCTAGCGGCTGCGGCAAGACCACGCTGCTGTCGATCATCGCCGGCCTGCTCCGTCCGACAAGCGGCGGCGTCACGGTGCTCGATCAGGACGTGTTCGCGATGTCCGACTCGACGCAGGTCGCCTTTCGCCGGAAGAACATGGGGTTCATCTTCCAGCAGTACAACCTGCTCCCCTCCCTGTCGGCGGCCGAGAACGCGGCGGTCGGTTTGCTCGCCGCGGGCGTCTCTCGGAAGGACGCACTCGCAAGGGCCTCCAAGGCGCTCTCCACCCTTGGCCTTGAGCAAAAGCTCGACAACCTGCCCCGCACGCTGTCGGGCGGCCAGCAGCAACGCGTCGCCGTGGCGCGCGCCTTGGTGCACGAGCCGCGGATCGTGCTGTGCGACGAGCCGACCGCCGCGCTCGACGGCAAGAGCGGCCGGGCCGTCATGGAGATGATGGCGGCGGTTGCGGTCCGTGACGACCGTGCCGTGCTCATCGTCACGCACGACAGCCGCATCTTTGACTTTGCCCACCAGATCGTGCACATGGAGGACGGCCAGATCACGGAGATCGAGGACCGTCGTTCCGCCGTGGAGGCTTCGTGACCTACCAATTCCGGCTTGCCAAAGGAGCACACCCGTGTACCGCTCTCCCCTGCTGAACAAAGCCGTTATTCCCCTCTTGGCGGTCGGCTCACTGGCCTACGCCGTCTACGCCACGGGTGTCATGCGCCCGCGCAGCGTGTCCGAATCCCCGCTCTCGGCGCCGCCTGACCGGACCTATCCACTCGCTGTCGCCGCCGTGGGCCTGGTGGAA
>DASPMT010000467.1:0-3966 GCA_035626935.1 Phycisphaerales bacterium
GGTTCTGGGCGCTGACAACAAGCTCGTTGAGACTCACCTTGCGGACGCCCGGGCGGGCCTCGGGCCTGGGCGGAGGCTGCCCCGGTCCGCCCTTGCGTGCGCCCGTCCCGGCGTCGGCCCGCAGAGCCGCGGGCACCGTCGTCGCCTCGACGACGAACCCCACCTTGCCACCGCTCCCCTCAACAAGGCTCGCGAACACGGCGGCGTAGCGGCTCTGGAGCACGTCGGCGGCCGCCTGCGACGAGACGCGGATGACCACCTGCCCGCTCTGCTCGGTGCGAAAGGTGGAGCCGTTGAAGAAGTCCCGTTCGAAACGGGCCTCGCCGATCGTCTCCTTGAGCCGAGCCGCCAGCGCGGCGGCAGGTGTTGCGCCGGTTTGCGGCGCCTGCCGCGAGCCCGCTTTGCCGGCCGTCGACTTCGTGCTGTCAGGACGTACCGATACCGCTTCGTGCCGTGGATCCAAAGCAACCCTCACGATCGAGCCGAGCGACCGCGCGGCCGTCGTTCATCCGGCAGCGCCCCGCTGTGGCAAAGGAGACTCAGGTTGTGTTCGAGTCCATCCGACAGTCGGCCGAGCCGGGGGGACGACATACCCGGCGCAGGAGCTGTTTGCGGCCCTCGCGCTGCGTCTTTGCCGTGCCTTCGGTTGCGGCCGCCGGTCCATCCGATGACCGAGCGGAGAATAGCTCTCCGGCAAACCGACGCAACCCCACTTCGCGTGTTTGCGCGTGTTTGCACGGAGCAAAACCGCCGTAACTCCCGTGAGAGATGGCCAAAAAAATATTGTTATCCACGGGCGCTGTTGCGCCGGTGCGTGCGATGTGCAAAGAATGCGCAAAGCGTGTGCATCGGCGCGCGGTACCTTTACGCCGGCCGCCCGCCGGCGCCGCGCAGGTCGCGGATGAGGGCGGTGCGGCGGGCGAACTCTTTGAACTTGGCACGCTTGTAAAGCGCAAGCGCCGGCGCGTTGTTCAGGTCCACCGCGCACGCAAGGCTCTTTTCGCCCAGCGCCTGCAGCTCGGCAAGCGCCAGAGCGATCAGGCCCGCACCCACGCCGCGTCCACGCAGCGCCGGGCCGACACCCAGGTAGACCAGCTCGACCGTGTCGTGCGCGGGAAAGCGGCTCAGCAGCATGCACCCGGCCGGCCTTCCCCCCGCGCTCACCAGCCACCAGAGCGACGGGTCGAAAGCCCCAACCGACTTGTGCGACGCCAGCACGTCCTCGACCGTCCGCATACCGCAAAGCGCCGGGCAGTCGAGCGTCCCCGCGTAGGACTCCTCCATCGCCTGCGCCAGCAGTGATTGGCCCGTGTCCCAAGGCAGCTCGCTCATCCGCGTCACCCGCACGCCCACCCCCTCTGCTCCCCCGCGCCCCCCCCACTCGGGCCGGTCGTATCGGGCGAACCTCGAGATATCCCGCCGCAGGTACGCCAGTTCCGCCAAGCGCTCAAAGCCGGCGTCGAGATAGGCTGCCGCTGCGTCGGTTTCACCCGGTTCAAGAAGACCCTGCGCCAACACCGTCTCGCCGTACTCACCCCGCGAAAGAGCCGCACAGGCCGCGGCGATCACCGCCACCCGCTGCTGCTGGACGCCCCGAGTCGGCCGCGACCCGGGCGCCAGATAGATTCCGGCGGTGCGGCCGGAACTCGGCACAACCTGTGCCACTTCTCCAACGGAGCCGTCCTCGAGCTGGGCGACCCAAAGCCGCCCCCCTTGGTCTTGGGCCAAGTCATCCAGCAGACCCACCCCTTGGTCCCTGGCGGCCTCCCCACGTCCACCCGGTCCGGCCTCGCCAGCACCCGCCATCAACCGAGCCATCGCCGCCCGCGCCAACTCGCCATCGGCCCGCATAACGCGGAACGGGCTGGGCTGTCCGCCCCCACCTACCGCACCGGCTTGGTTGATCAGACTCGCCAACGAACTCTCCGATCACCGTACCACACCCAACCCGCGGACCACCTAACCCCTCGCCGAACCGGCACTTGCACCCGTCGGCCGGTTCCGTACACTACGCCGCTGGCGCTACCCGCCGGGCCTCTCACCCCGGCCAACCCGGCCCTCAGGATCGACCATGAGCTTCAAGAACCTCCTTACCTTCGCCCTCCTTGTTGCCGCTGCGGCGTTCACGTTTGTCACCGCGGGCGGGCTCGCGCCCGAACCATCGGCGGTTCCCAAGCGGTGGCAGCTCCAAGTCGAGTTCGGCCCGCTCCGCGTCTATTCGACGACGACCGACGGCGGGCCCCGGACGTTCTTCTATCAGACTTACAAGGCCGTCAACCGCAGTGGGCAGGACGTGATCTTCGCCCCATCGTTCGACCTGGTCGACGGCGACGGCGTTGTGACGCGGTCTGGCCGCTCGGTACCAGACAGCGTCACCAAGGCCTTGATGTCCCGGCTCGGCAATACGCTGATGCAGGACCAGATCTCGATCATGGGGACGATTCTGCAAGGCGAAGAGAACGCCAAGGAAGGGCTGGTGGTCTGGCCGTGCGAGAACTTCCGACCGGGCGAGATCAACGTCTACGCGGCGGGGTTTTCGGGTGAAACCGCCTTGGTCAAGGCTCCTGGTTTAAAGGATGAAAAGGGGAAAGACGTCTACATCACCCTCCGCAAGACGCGCCAGATCACGTTCGCGAACCCGGGCGACCTGGTGAACCGCGGCGATACCCCGATTGAGTCGACCGGCGCCAAGTGGATCATGCGCTAAGGTATTTTGCCTATCTCTGAACGGCCGCTTGGCGCTCATGCGCTTGTGCGGCGACTGCCGCTCGACCGCATCACCCTTCCCGCCTATCGTCTCGGCCCAACTCCGAACGCACGGGTCTGCGGACCCTTTTTTGAGGATCCCGTCATGGCACATAAAAAGGGTCAGGGCTCGACGAAGAACGGGCGCGACAGCAACCCGCAGTACCTGGGCATCAAGCTCTACGGCGGCGAAACGGCCAAGGCCGGTTCGATCATCGTGCGCCAGCGCGGCACGCCCTTCAAGGCTGGATTCAATGTCCGCATGGGCAAGGACGACACGCTCTACAGCGTGGCCGAGGGTACGGTGGTCTTCGCCGGACGCAAGGTGCACGTTGAGCCAGCCGACGCCAAAGCGGCCAAGCCGTTCTACCTGAACTAAGACGACGGATTCAAATCTCTGAGCAAGCACGAAGCCCCGGTCTCTCCGGGGTTTTTTGTTGTTGGTGCGGCGTGCAAATGCCGCATGCCGTTTTCACAGTCGGCTCACATCGCGCCGGCAACTCCCATTATCCCCTGTGAAGGGGAACCCGGAGGTTGCCATGCCGTCGCTTCAGACGCTTCACGACCTGTTCCTTCACGAGTTGAAAGACCTCGCGAGCGCCGAGGAGCAATTGGTAAAAGCGTTGCCAAAGATGGCGGCCGCCGCGAAGAGCCCTGGCCTTGCGACGGCTTTTACCGAACACCTGCAGGAGACCGAGGGGCACCTGCTGTCGGTAACGCGGCTGCTGGAGAGCTTCGGCGAGTCGAAGGGGCGGCGGAAGTGCATCGCGATGGCGGGCTTGATCGCCGAGGGACAGGAGATGATCCAGGAACGCGCTGCGCCCGCCGTGCACGACGCGGCGCTGATCTCCGCCGCGCAGCGTGTCGAGCATTACGAGATCGCAGGCTACGGCACGCTCCGCGCATGGGCGCAGCTCATGGGCCACCAGGAAGCGGCGGGCGCGATCGAGGCGATCCTCAACCAGGAGAAAGCGGCCGACGGGAAGCTGACGCTGCTGGCGCTGCAGATCAACCCGATGGCGGAGGAACGGCCGAGCAGGGACGGACCCGTCGTAATCATGGGCCGCCGCAAGGGCGCGGCCGCCGCCGACTGAAACGAGCGACCAGATGACCACCAAGCACAACGACGAGCAGGCCCACCGTTTCTTCGAGCACGGGCTCCACATCAAGGGCGTCACCACCGTGATGCGCCCTGCCGAAGACCTCTACCGGGCGTGGCGC
>DASPMT010000468.1:0-2642 GCA_035626935.1 Phycisphaerales bacterium
AAGGCCGCGTGGCAGATGCTCGACGCGTACAAGCTGCAGTACGGGATGAAGAGCTCGTACGTGCTGCCGGTGAACCTGTACGGGCCCAACGACAACTTCGATCTGACGACCAGCCACGTGATCCCGGCGCTGATCCGCAAGTGCGTGGAGGCGCAGAACCGCGGCGATGACAAGATCGTCTGCTGGGGGACGGGCGGCGCGTCGCGCGAATTCCTCTACAGCGAGGACGCGGCGGAGGGGATCGTGCGGGCAGCGGAGGCGATGGACGACCCGACGCCGGTGAACCTGGGCGCGGGGTTTGAGATCAAGATCAAGGACCTGGTCGAGCTGATCGTGAGGCTCACCGGCTTCAAGGGGCGCATCGAGTGGGACGCGACAAAGCCCGACGGGCAGCCTCGGCGGTGCCTGGATGTGGAGCGCGCGTCGAAGCTGCTCGGCTGGCGTGCGCAGGTCGGCTTCGAGGACGGGCTGAAGCGGACGATCGACTGGTACCGGGCGAACGTGAAGTGATGTGCCACACCTTCGCCGCGCAGCGGCAAAGTGTGAAGGTTGCCACGGCGACCAACAAGAAGTAAAAAAGGCCCGGGACTTCCCGGGCCTTTGGCTTGCATGCAGGTGGAGGTCTGTCCCGCCGCCTCCACACCTTGACGCTGCGCGGCGAAGGTGTGGCACTACTGCTGGTAGATGTACGTCGCGTCCAGCGCCTTGCCGATGCGGACCGAGCACTCGGTGAGGTGGGCCTTGGTGTACGGGTCGATGCCGCCGCTGTTCAGGTTTTTGTCGATGCGGCCCTTGAGCTCGCGGAGCTTGAGCACGGTGAGGTTCTGCACCGGGCGGTAGGCGGCGGTGAACGAGCCGTCGGGGAGGGTGAGGTCGATCATGCGGGCAACCAGCTCGCGCTGCAGGTTGCGGCGGAGGCTGGAGATACTCGGCTTGCGGGCGGTGCCGTCGGGGAGCCGGTCGAGCTCGGTCCAGGCGCCGTTGACCACCGCGTCGAGGAGCTCGGGGATCGTCAGCGCGTCCTTGTCGGGAGCGTTGCGGAGCTCGTTGTCGTAGACGCGCTGGAGGGTGATCGGGTTCATCAGCATCGTGACGGCCGCGGCCTGGATGCCGAGCACGCGGTCGTGCACCTGGTACGCGGGCTCGCTGAAGGCCTCGCGGTAGCCGCCGTCGTCCATCCATTTGTCGACGGTCATCTTGGAGAGCAGGTCGCGGTCGAAGCCGTAGGCGTTGTCCTGGAAGGCGTTGTCGACGACGAACTTGAGCGCGCGGCGCTGCTGTGCGGGGTCGATCGGCACGATCGGTTCCTTGGCGCCCGGCTGACCCTTCACCACGCGGTTGACGTCGGCGCCGCCGATCTGGTAGCTGGCGATACGCAGCGCGGCGACGTGGCGGCTGAGCAGCAGCTCCCACGCCCGGCGCCCCTTCGCCCAGCTCTCGCCGTCCTTGACCACCTTGGTGGCGATCTTGGTGCGCAGGTGCTGCACCAGGCGGAGGGTGCTCTCGGCGTAGTCGAGGCTGTCCTTGCCGAGGTCGAACTGCTTGATGACCGGGTCGGACGTGCCGAGGTCTTCATCGGTGCCGAACGCGAGGCCCGGCTCGGTTGAGCGGGCGACGATCTCCTTCAGCTTCGAGCCGTCGGTGGTGTAGCCGTACTCGATGACCCAGTAGTCGTAGGGTCCGATGCCGATGGGGCCGTAATCGCCCTGGACCGCGCCGTCGTTCATGTTGATGTTCAGCGGGGTGTAGTCCATCACGCTGGCGACGATCGGCTCCTTGCCCTTGACGGCGGGGTCGTTCATCTCCTTGAGGGTCTTCCAGGTGCTGGCCTTGAAGTTGTGGCGCAGGCCCAGGGTGTGGCCGACCTCGTGGGCGACAAGGTCGCGCATCAGCGGCCCGACGAAGCTCTCGGGCATGCCGTCGAGCATCTGCTCCTTTTTCGTTTCTTTCTTCTCGCCGTCCGTCTTGTCGTCCTTGTTCTCACCTTCGCCGCTCGGCGGGTCGTCGTTGAGCGCGGCGATCTCCTCGTAGTTGAAGCGGACCAGGGCGATGTCCATCGCCTTGCCGAGCATGGCGGCGCAGGCACCGTGCTTGAGCATCTCGCACGAGGAGACGTGCTGCCCGGTCGGGTCCATTCCGACCGCGCCGAACTGCAGCGGCGCGCCGGAGCGGAGCGTGAGCATCGGCATGGCGCGGGACTCGAGCATCCCCTCGCGCACGGCCTTGACCTGCTCGGCCTCGGCGGCCTCGCGGAGGAGCTGGCGTTGACGGACGATCGCGTCGCGCTGGCCGGGCTCGGCGAGGCGGATACGCGGGTCCCACTGCGGGTTCTTGTCCAGCCACGCGACCATCTCGGCGGGGTAGCCGGTCATGGCGACCTCGGGGAGGAGTTCGCCGAAGTGGCGGAACCAGCCGCGGATGAAGCCGTCGTCGAGGACGACGTCGGCGTCGAGGATCTGTCCGGTCTCGGGGTGGACGCGCGAGGGCCCGATGGAGAAGCCCATGTCGGTGCTGGTCCAGCGGATGAAGTTGTAGCGGACGTCCTCGGGGTCTTTGTCCATGTTGGCGCCGCTGGAGGCGTCCTGCTGGACGACCTCGATGGCGCCGTCGATGCCGATCTTCTCGAAGGCCTTGTTCCACTC
>DASPMT010000469.1:0-7340 GCA_035626935.1 Phycisphaerales bacterium
CCACCCGGCGCCCTGAGCGAGAGCGCATGCGGCCGCACCCCCGCGATCACCGCCTGCCCCAACATCCCCGACAACCGTTCAGGGACTGACAGCGTCACGCCCCCATCCGCCGTCCGCACCGCAACGCCCGACCCGCCCGCCACCACGCTCCCCTCGAAGAAGTTCATCGGCGGCATCCCCACAAACGCCGCCACGAACCGGTTCGCCGGCCGCCGGTACACCTCCAGCGGCGGCGCCGCCTGCTGGATCTTCCCCTTCGCCATCACCACGATCCGGTCCCCCAGTGTCATCGCCTCTTCCTGATCGTGCGTCACGTAGATGCTCGTCGTCCTCAGCCGCTGGTGCAGCGACTTCAGCTCCGCCCGCGTGGAGACCCGCAGCCGCGCGTCCAGGTTGCTCAGCGGCTCGTCGAACAGGAACGCCTTCGGCTCACGCACGATCGCCCGCCCGACCGCCACGCGCTGCCGCTGGCCGCCGGAGAGCTGCCCCGGCTTGCGGTCCAGCAGCGCATCCACCTCGAGGAACTTCGCCACTTCCCGCACCTTCCGATCGACCTCCGCCTTCGCCACGCCCCTGAGCTTCAGCGCCATCGCCATATTGGCGTAGACCGTCATGTGCGGGTAGAGCGCGTAGTTCTGGAACACCATCGCGATGTCGCGCTGCGCCGGCGGCACGTTGTTCACCACCCGGTCGCCGATCGAGATCGTCCCCGAGAAATCCTCCTCCAGCCCCGCGATCAGCCGCAGCGTCGTGCTCTTTCCGCACCCGCTCGGTCCCACGAACACCACGAACTCCCCCTCTGCGATGTCCAGCGAGAACGAGTCCACAGCGCGGAACCCGTTCGGGTAGACCTTCGAGACGTTGTCGAGCGTGACACGGGCCATGACGCCTTTCACCACAAAGGAGACAAAGGACACACCGGAACGCACGGAGTCTACTGAATCCACGCTGCGCCTTCCGCATCCCTTCCACGCGGCGCAAGGGCGAAAGCCATCCGCCCGACCAAGGAAAACCAGCGCGGCCCAGTCAACATCCACCGGCGCTCCGCTGGCCCCGCCACCCCCCATGGTGTAGATTCCAACGCCCAGACGCACAAGGAGAGGCGATGCCGACGACCACCAGGAAGCCGACCCACCGCGCCCTGCTCGCGCCCGCCCTTCTCCTCGCCACCGCCGCGCCGCTCTCCGCCCAGGTCTCCGGCCTCGTCATCCAGTACCAGGCCCACCACCTGCAGACGACCGCCGGCCCACCCGCCCCCGCGTCATCGCACCAGGTCAGCGCCTTCATGTCCGTCGTCGACGGGGGCACGATCGAGGTCTACGAGGTTCAGGTCCAGCTCCCCGGCGGCTCCACCCATCCGACCAACAACTTCGGCACCCTCTTCACCACCACCACCTTCACCTACCCCACCCGCGCCCAGCTCATGGCCGCGTGGCCCAACGGCCCGTACATCTTCACCGTCGTTGACGGCGAGCCCTCCGGCGCGTCCTACACGCTGCAGCAACCCTCGGCGCAGGGCCTCTGGCCCGCGGCCGTCCCCGCCTTCACCCCCGCGTCGTTCGCCGCGCTGCAGCAGATGAACCCCGCGCTCCCGATCACCCTCACCATCAACGACTTCATCCCCGACCCTGCCTCCAACGGCCGCATGTACGGCCTCACCATCAACCGCCGCAACCCCGGCGGCACGCTCGGCCAGTCGGTCTACTCCGGCCTCTCGACGATCGGCGCACCCGTCAACTCGCGCACGCTCCCCGCGGGCACCCTCCAGCCCAACACCGACTACTACGCCTCCTGGATCTTCGAGCAGCGCAGCGTCAACCCCCCGCCCGCCGGCGTCCAGTTCACCCAGGTCTCCTTCGGCCACATCACGCGCGCCCCCTTCACCACCGGCCCCGCCGTCGCCTGCCCCGCCGACATCGGTCGCCAGGGCGGCCTCGCCGGCGCCGACGGCCAGCTCGACAACAACGACTTCGTCGTCTTCATCGACTACTTCTTCACGGCCAACCCCGCCGCCGACTTCGGCAGCCAGGGCGGCGTCCCCGGCGCCGACGGCAGCTTCGACAACAACGACTTCGTCGTCTTCATCGATCGCTTCTTCGACGGGTGCTGATCCCGCAGATGAGAGGAGCTTTGGGATGGGGTCGGGCCCCGTGCGGACGGGAGCGCAGCGCACGAACTCCGGAAGTAGCGCTGTGCCGAACACCGCTCGGCCTCCACGTTCCAGAGCATCGCTCTGCGTCCTTCTCCCTGCTGCGAGCGGGAAGAAGGCAGTTCATTCGATAGGGTCGGGCCCAGTCCTGCTTCGCCCGCTCGGAGCGTTGGGAGGCCGGACCCCCGGAGGCCAAAGGATGGGACTCGCCCCCGCGCGCGCTCGACCCCTGAACTTGGACCACCATGGGTCCGGGCGACAGCCGCGTCCGTAGTCCCGGACAGAGCATGCCCCGACCCCATCCAAAAAATGAAGTGCAGCCACAGTGCTGAGTGCAGTGTGCTGAGTCATGAGTAACGAGCCACGAGCGAAGAGCCGGTAGACTCAAACCACCAGTGGACAAACCCCATTCCCAGGCAAGAAAGTTCGGCCGCAAGCGGAGAACCGCAGGGTGGACGCTCCTCGCCATCAGCACCACCATGACCTCGTTGTGGCTGGCGTCGGGGTGGTGGCACATCCGCTACGAATCACCCCCTTGGATAATCGACGTGCGCCGCGGCTGCGTGGTGATCAACCGCCTCCGGGACGATCAGTCGCCAGCCAGTCAGGTCTGGCGCGGCCTCGGAACAACGGCGCTCGGCCCAAATAGAGGCTGGTCATTCACGATCTCCGACAGCGCATCGCCCACCGCCGAGCACTACAAATGGTGGTGGCTCGGCAAAAACCAGCGGCTCGCGCGCTGGCACCAGTTGTACTTCGCCTTCTGGCCCATCCCGCTGCTCCTCTGGGCCCCTGCCGCGCTGTTCCTGCGGTCAGGCATCCTGGCGCGGCGGCGGGTGGTGAATGAGCGCTGCGCCAACTGCGCCTACTCGCTCGCGGGACTTGATGATGGCGCCGCGTGCCCCGAGTGTGGAAAGGGTCCCTCCCCCCTCATCGCTCACGACTCATCGCTCAAGACTTCTTCTTGATAGGGTCGGTGCCCGTGTGGACGGGAGAGCAGCGTACGGGAACCGGAGTCATCATCCGCAGAGGATCGCTCTGCATCCTCACCCTTGTCACAAGCGGGCAAGAGGCCATTCTTTGATGGGGTCGGGGCGTGGACGCCTCAGGTTTGCGGGAGTCGCTCTCGCCCGGACCCATGGAGGCCGACGGTCAAACGTCAGGCACGCCGCTGTGCTCCGCGTTGCGCTGGACCCCCGGGGGTCCGGCCTCCCAACGGCCCGAGCGGACGAAAAAGAACTGGGCCCGACCCCATCAAAGGAAAAAGAGACGAGCAATGAGCAACGAGTGACAGGCGGTAGACTGGCGACACCGGATGAAGAAGCCGCGGCCACCCAAGAGCGTCGGACGCAAGCGGAGAGCCGCGGGCTGGACGCTGCTCACCCTCGGTGTGCTCGTGGCGGGGGTGTGGATATGGTCGGGCTACACGTGGCGTGAAACCCTGCTGAAAACCGAAACCGCCAGCACTTCCTTTGAGGTCGATGCGGGCAGGATCCGCCTTTGTCATTGGCGTGCGATTCCGCGGAGCCGGGAGGAGACTCTGCACTACGACATGTTTGTCACGCCGGCGCCCTACACGGATCCCCAGTTCCTATGGAAGGTCAGGCGCGGGCTCTCAGAGCCGCGTTGGCTCATCGATTGGAGACCCTTCAACATCCATACGTGGAAGAGCTTCTCGCAAACGTCGACGACTGTGCGAATTGCGCTCTGGCCCATCGCCCTCCTCCTCTGGACCCCCGCCACGCTGCTCCTCCGCTCCGGCATCCTCGCGCGGCGGCGGGCAGCGACGAACGCGTGCGCCAAGTGCGGCTATTCGCTCGCAGGGCTGGGTGAGGGTGCCGCGTGCCCCGAGTGCGGGAATACGTGACTGCATGTACGCGCCCTCAAAGTTGCGACGGCTCGCTCGCGTACTGGTCCCGCTGCTGCTCGTGCTGCTCGGGGTCATCGCCGCGTACGGGGCGCTTCTGTTTGCGTGGCTGACGGCGACCCCCGGCGACCCTGCGCCAAGGCAACGAGCGTTCTCCGTCTTGTGCCCGGCTTCTCCACTCTGCTTCGTCCTTGCCGCCTTGGCGGCACGGTGGCTGCGACCGGCCTCCGTCGCTCACAGAACTTGCCCGACATACGGCTACTCGCTCGCGGGGCTTGCGCCCGGTGCGCCGTGCCCAGAGTGCGGCAAAGGCGCGATACCGAAGACCATTTCTTGATAGGGTCGCGGCGTGGATGATTCGGATGTCTGGAAATCGCTGTCGCCCAGACCCATGCAGGCGAAGGGTGCGCGAACCGACCGAGCACCGCACTGTGCTGGACTACCGGGGGTCTGGCCTCCCGACGGTCCGGGCGGGCAGAGCAGGACTGGGCCCGACCCCATCAAAGAAATGTCCTCGTCTTTGCCTTCTCGGGTAGACTGCCGACACCGGATGAAGAAGCCGAGGCCAAACAAAAGGATCGGACGCAAGCGCCGAGCCGCAGGGTGGACGCTCCTCACCCTCGGCGTGGTGGCGGCAGCGGTGTGGGTATGGTCGGGGTGGGACTGCCTTCACGTTGCTTTGGGGAGATGGAAGCTCGCGTTGTTCGGAGGCCAGTTCTTTGTGTTCGATGTACCGGCACAGGATCCTCTGACCGATCCGGCAGCATGGATTGAATTTGAAGGCGGGTTCGAGGGGCATCTCTCCGACATCGCGATTGATCCAAGCGCCTGTCGGCGTGATTGGTGGCTTACATTCTCGACATCAGGCGGACCAGGCGAGTGGAGCCTGTGGTGGGGCAGGCCAAAGAGTGTCAGCAGAGCCGACGCGACCTGGAGCGATTTCACACTCGCGGTATTTCCCACCTGGCCCATCCCCCTGCTTCTCTGCACCCCCGCGGCGCTGCTCTTTCGTCCGGGGGACCCGCGGCGGCGGGCGCTCAAAGGGGGGTGCGCCAAGTGCGGCTACTCACTCACCGGGCTTGTCCCCGGTGCGCCCTGCCCGGAGTGCGGCAAAGGCGCGATACCGAAGACCATTTCCTGATAGGGTCGGGGCACGGACGACTCGGGTGGGCCCGAGTCGTTGTCGTTCGGACCCATGGAGGCAGAGGGTGGGCGAGCCGGTGGAGGTGCCGCCGGGGTGCTGGCCTCCGGGGGTCCGGCCTCCCAACGGTCCGAGCGGGCGGAGCAGCACTGGGCCCGACCCTATCAAAGAAGCGCCTTTGCTTTCGACCGCTTCCGATAGACTGCGCGGGTGGCAAAGCCGGCGGGCAGCGACAGATCAAAGAGACCCGGATGCGTGCGAAGAGCCGCGGGCTGGACGCTCCTCACCATCGGCACGATCGTGATGGTGATGTGCGTGGTTTCACGCTGGCGGGTCACAACTTACGGCTTCGCTGACACGGAATTGCACGTTGGCGCAGGACAAGTCACTTGGTGGAGCATACCGGAACTACCGCTAAAGCGCGGTTGGAGTTCGCAAATGCTCGGTCGGCCTTATCGCAATTGGCGACTTAGAACGATCCCACCGCTGGACACACCGAGTGAGTGGGATGCTGTGATCGTGTCGTACCATGAAAGTGACCGGGTCTGGGGCTATTGCATCGTCCTGTGGCCGATCCCCTTCCTCCTCTGCACCTCCGCCGCGATGCTCCTCCGCTCGGGCATCCGCGCGCGGCGGCGGGCGCTCAGCGGCGCGTGCGGCAAGTGCGGTTACACGCTCACGGGCTTGGGCCGCGACACTCCCTGCCCTGAATGTGGTATCGATGGCGGGAAGACAACCGCGTGACCAGGCCGTCAAGCCTCGAAGTCATCGCCGTGGTGTACCGTGCGTTGGCCGTCGTGCTGATCATGCTCGGCGCGGCGTTCGCACTGTTTGCAGGCCCAATCCTGCTCGTGTGCAGCTGGCTCCTCGCGGCTCTGCTTTGGCCCTGGCGCACCCTCGCCCGACGTAAGGCGCGACGTGTTTTGTGCCCGGCGTGCGGCTATTCACGCGCAGGAATCCCGCGGACCGCCCCATGCCCCGAATCCGGGAAGCGCAGAGCGGCCCGGCCGCAATGACACAAAAGCCCTGCAGAAGAAACACAACGGTCCCGTGCTTCTTCCCTGCTCTACTAGTGCCTACTGGCTAATGGCGATCGGCCGCCTCCCGCTCAGGAGCGCCGTCGGCAGACCGCCGCCAACCCGCCGAGCCCCATCAGCACCGCCGCGCCGGGCGTCGGCGTCAGCACGAAGTCATCAACCAGCACGTAGCTGTTGTCTCCGCTGACACGCACGGTGAGGTAGGCCCCATCGTTAAGCGCCAGGAAGTTCACCTGGAACCCGTTCCAGCCCCATGCCGCGTTGGGCGTGAAGCTCGCCAGCGGCGCGCCGAACTGACCCGGGTCGTTCGAGAGCCCGAGCTCGATCGTGCCGGGCGAACCCGCCGATCCCTGGAAGCCGACCATCGTCAGCTGATAGATGCCGCCGGTGACCACCGGCGCCGAGAGTGCCATGGAGAAAGCGTCGACGGGGAGGTTGTCGAAGTTCGCGTGCAGGCCGAGCATCCAGTTGCCGCGGATCGGCGTGGCGCCCGCGAAGCCGGGGAACGTGATCAGGTCGATCTCCGTTGCGCCGCCGAAACCCGTGACCCCCGGCAGCGTCGCGCCGAGCTGAGCGTTGGTGCGGTTGAACTGCGTCTCCGTTGCGCTGTGGCTCTCGAAGCTGTTGCTGAGCAACTGGCCATGCGCGGCCGCACCGCACAGGGAGACCGACAGAACGATCACGGGCGTAACACTCATCTCTCTCTCCTCTTGAGCCGCGCCCCCCCGCAAGGAGGCTCCGCGGCCACGAAAGAGGGTACCGCCACCAGGCCGTCCGGCAATCGGTGAAACGCCGGGGTTCGCTGGCGGGCATGTCTGTCAACCCGCGTTCACATCTGGGAGGCTGCAGCACAAACGTCGGAGTGACGCCCGGGCACGCCACCGTGGGCGACAGAATGCGCGGGACATCGATCACCGCCGCGCCCGGATCGCTCCACTCACCGGAACCGGATCCGCACGCTCGTCGTTGTTCCCTTCACCGTCCCGACCGGCGCTCGCCCGTCCCCCTCCTCGTGCAGGTCGACGCTCCCTTCCAGCATCTCAAGCCGAGCGGCCGGCCAGTCGAACGGCGGCGCCAGCCGTACCGCGCCCCCCGGCGGCATCGCCTTCAGCCCGCTGTAGCTCAACTCGTACCACTCCCCATCCT
>DASPMT010000470.1:0-9577 GCA_035626935.1 Phycisphaerales bacterium
GGCGCATGTGCATGCCTTGGGTGACTCGTGCCCGAAGGCCAAGGGGATCATCCACTTGGGAATGACGAGCCAAGACGTGGTGTGCAACGCGGACAATATCGTTCTTATGGATGCGATCGCACTGATTCGCATGAAAGTTGCCCGTGTCGTGCTCTCGTTGTCGGGACAAGCCAACCTCCGGAAGTCCGTTCCCGCGCTCGGATTCACGCACTATCAACCCGCGCAACCTGTCACAGTCGGCCGTCGCTGCGCACTCTGGGCCTACGACCTCTCACTCTGTCACGACCGCATGCGCCAGACGGCGACGGAATCACCCTTCGACAGCCTGCGCGGCCTCCGTGGCGCAACAGGCACGCAGGCGTCGTTCCTCGCGCTGCTTAGCAGCAACTCGGGCCGCGTTGACCTGCTCGAACGCACATGGATCGCCAAGTTGTACGGACACTCAAAGACGCAGGAAGATGACGGCGGCGTGACGCACCAGCTTGTCGGCCAGACCTACCCCCGCGTCATCGACACCTTCATCCTCGCCGACCTCGCGAGCGCCGCCTCCGTCCTCCACAAGATCGCAACGGACATCCGCCTGCTTTGCAACCGCAAGGAGCTCGACGAGCCGTTCGAGGACAAGCAGATCGGATCTTCCGCCATGCCCTACAAGCGCAACCCCATGCGCTGCGAGCGGATCTGCGGCCTTGCACGCTTTGTGATGAACCTCGTCGGCAACGCCTACGACACCGCCGCCACCCAGTGGCTTGAGCGCACGCTCGACGACAGCAGCAACCGCCGCCTCTCTCTCCCCGAGGCCTTCCTCGCCCTCGACGGCGCGCTCGACCTGATGCACAACGTCGCCTCGGGCCTGGTCGTCCACGAGGCCACCGTCCGCAAGAACCTCATGGCCGAGCTCCCCTTCATGGCCACCGAGAACCTGCTTATGGCGTGCGTCAAGGCGGGCGGCGACCGCCAGGGGTACCACGAGCACATCCGCGCTCACGCCCAGGCCGCCGGCCTCCGCGTGAAACAAGAAGGCCAGGAGAACGACCTGCTCGACCGCCTCAAGGCCGATCCGCACTTCCACACCCCCGCCCTCAAGCAGGAGCTCGACTGGAACGGACTCATGGACCCGATGAGGTACATCGGCCGCAGTGTGGAGCAGACCGAGCGGTTCATCAAGGAGGTCGTCGAGCCGCTCCGCGAGCAGTACGGCGACGCGATCGCCGGGCTCGAAACGTCCGGACCGAAGGTCTGAGTGAGGCGCTGGCCGGCCCTCTCGGCGCCGGTCACGGGCTTCCGCGAGACTTCGCTCCCTCTCCATCGGGTGCGGCGGGCTCCCCGGGGAAGAACCGGTCCTCCACGCGCCCCAGCACCGTCAGCGTGAAGAAGGCGACCGCCGTCAGCATCCCTGCCAACGCCAGCTCACCCAGGCCGCAGCAGGCTCCCACTGCCGCCACCACCCAGACCGCGGCGGCTGTCGTCACCCCTTTGACCGACATGCCGCTGTGCAGCACCGCCGCGGCCCCGAGAAAGCCGATACCCGCGAGGAGGCCCTGCAGCACGCGGCTCACACCCGCGCCGGGGGGCTCGCCGCCGCGCTCGATGGCGGCCGTGCCGCCGCTCAGCTCGCCGGTCATAGCGCGCACCGCCAAGAGCGCAAAGCCGCAGGTGCCGACGCACACGAGGATCATCGTGCGGAACCCGACCGGTCGGCGCTTCTGTTCGCGTTCGATGCCGATCAGAACGCCGCACAGCAGCGCGACGCCGAGCCGCAGCGCCATCTCACCGTAACTGAGGATCTCCATGGGGTGCGCTCCGGACTCGACGGTGCCCGCACACCATGAACGGCCCGTGAACGGCGCGTGTCGGCAACCGCAGCCGCGCCTCCCCGGCTAACGCTGGGTGTCCTTCGGCTCGTCTTCGCCTCTGAGCCGCTCAACGCCGGCACCGTCGTCGGCCTTTCGCTTTGATCCCTTGGGCGCAAAGGCATCGTCCCGCGGCTCGGGGAAGTAGCGGTTCTCGACCCATTCCAGCACCACGAGCGTGAACAGGGTGAACCCGGCGACAATGCCCGCCACAACGTACAGGCCCAACCCGCACGCCGCACCGATGGCCGCGGTGACCCACACCGCCGCCGCCGTCGTCAAGCCGCGGACGGCCCGTTTGTTCTGGATCACCGCGCCCGCGCCCAGGAAGCCGATGCCGCCGATCAGTCCCTGCAGTACCCGGCTCACCTCGGCCGGCCCGATCGTTACGCCGCCGGGAAGCGTCGCCGGGCCGGACTGGGCGATGATCTCGTGCGCTACCACCATGAACGCCGCCGAGCCCATGCTGATCAGGATCATCGTGCGGAACCCGGCCGGGCGGCTCTTCCGCTCGCGCTCGAGCCCAACCACCCCGCCAAGGACCAGGGCCGCCCCAACCCGCACCGCCACCTCCCCCGCAGAGAGCATCTCCATAACCGACGAATAGACCACACACCGAACAGATTGTCAAGAAACCCCCTCAGAACCCGTGCCTCGCGGCCGTTTTGCGCTCCGTCTCGCGCTAAACTGTTCGGTGATCCCCAAGATAGCGATTGTCGGCCGACCGAACGTCGGCAAGTCCTCCATCATGAACATGCTGGCGGGCCGGAAGGTGTCGATTACCGACGACACCCCCGGCACGACCCGCGACCGCGTCACCAGTCAGATCGTCCTCGAGTCGGGCGACCCGCGCGAGAAGACGCCGCGCATGCCGATCGTCGCGGAGCTGATCGACACCGGCGGCTATGGCGTGTACGTCGCCGCGGGCCGGCGCTTCGACGATGCCGGCAAGGACCTTTCGTCCCTTACCAAGGACATCGAGGGGCAGATCGCCAAGGCGGTCCACAACGCCGACATCATCCTTTTCGTGATCGACACCCAGGCGGGCGTCACCGCGCTCGACGAGACGATCGCCAAGCTGATCCGTCAAGGGGGCGTGGGGGCCATCGACGCCAAGGGGCGAACCAACGCGCCGTCGGCCAACAAGGTGATCATGGTCGCCAACAAGTGCGACGGGCCGAAGTGGGAGAGCCACGCGATGGAGGCCGCGGCCCTGGGGTTCGGCGAGCCGCTGCTCTGCAGCGCCAAGAACAACTACATGCGCCGCGAGCTGGTGGAGCGGTTGTTCGACGCGGTCTACCCGATCAACAAGCGGCTGAAGAAGGAGTCGGGCGGCAAGGAGGACCTGCCGGAGATGAAGCTCGCCATCGTCGGCAAGCGCAACGCCGGCAAGAGCACGCTGATCAACACGCTGGCGGGGGAGGAGCGGGTGATCGTCAGCGAGATCGCGGGGACGACCCGCGACGCCATCGACGTGCGCATCGACATGGGCGGGCGCAAGCTGCTGGCGATCGACACCGCGGGCCTCCGGCGGAAGAAGTCGTTCGCCGACCGCATCGAGTGGTGGGCCCTTGAGCGGATGGAGAAGGCGATCGACCGCGCCGACGTCGCGCTGCTGATGATCGACGCGACCGAGCCGATCAGCCACGTCGACCACCAGGTCGCCGCCAAGCTGATCAGGACCAACAAGCCGTGCGCCATCGTCGTCAACAAGTGGGACCTGGTCCGCGGCAAGCCGGTTGCGGGGGCCAAGAAGGGGGAGAAGGTCACGCCCGAGCACTACGAGGCCTACCTCCGCGAGAACCTCAAGGGGCTGTGGTACGCGCCCATCGCCTTCATCAGCGCAGAGAAGAACGTGAACGTCAAGGAGACGATCGACCTCGCCTTCGAGATGCAGGAGCAGGCGTCCGCCCGCGTCACCACCGGCAAGCTCAACCGCATCGCCCGCGCCATCATCGACAGCCACAAGCCGTCCAGCAAGACCGGTCTGCACGCCAAGGTCTACTACGTGGCGCAGATCGCCACCAACCCCCCCACCATCGTGCTGGTGGTCAACCAGCCGGTGATGTACACGCCCGCCTACACCCGCTACTTCCTTAACCGCCTGCGCGAGGAGACGCCGTTCAGCGAGGTCCCGGTGCGGCTGCTGATCCGCGACCGTAAGCGCCACGCCGAGATCGTCGCCAAGCGCGGCGAGAACGCCGCGCTGGAGACCGAGGCCGCTGCCGCGACCGTCGAGCCGCAGTTCCTCCCCGCCGAGTCGTATTTCGACGAGCCGGCACCGGCGGAGAAGTTCCACATCCCCGCGGAGTTCACCAAGCCGCAGGAGAAGGCGAAGCAGTCGAAGGCCAAGGCTCGGCCCGAGCCGGAGGTTGAGGAAGCGGAGGCCGAGGAGGAGCCGGAGCTCACCGAGGCCGAAGCCGTCGCGGCCTTCAGCGAACCCGCTCCGCAGCGCAAGGCCGCGCCGTTCAATCCCAAAAAGCCCCGCCCGCGGGCGATGGAAGCCAAGGCACGCTCTAAAAAGCGCGCCAAGGGGAAGCAGGCCAACTGACCGGCGGGAGCAGGCCGCAGGCCAGACGGAGTTATACGACCCACGGCCGCAATGCGGCCGCGGCGGAGGCGTTGCACATCCATGCTTACCGCCCTGCTTGCTGTTGTTCTGGCCCAGCCCGCGGCCGCCCCGGACCCGGCTGAGAAAGCCAGGTTCGACAAGGCCGCCGACTACTCCGCCGAGCACGCGGGACGCGCGGTGCTCATCCAGCGTGCCGGGAAGACCGTCTACGAGCGCTACGACAACGGCGGGTCCGCCGCAACCCCGCAGCCGCTGGCCAGCGGCACCAAGAGCTTCACGGGCGTCGCCGCCATGTTCGCCGTGCAGGACAAGCTGTTCACGCTGGACGAACAAGTCGCCGGCACCATCACCGAGTGGAGCGGCGACCCGAAGAAGTCGCAGATCACCGTCCGCCATCTGCTGACGCTCTCCAGCGGGCTTCAGGCCGACGGCGACGGCGTCAAGGCCCGCAACCGGGACCTCAACAACGGAAGGCGCGAAGGGCTCGAAGCGCTGGCGAAGTCGGCGCGTAACGACTGGTTCAAAGACGCCGTCAACGCGCCGATGACCGGCACGGCCGGCGGACAGTTTGAGTACGGCGGGAACCACTTCTACGTCTTCGGCGAATTCCTGGAGCGCAAGCTCAAGGCGAGCGAGCTGCCTGAGAAGACCGCCTGGGACTACTACACCGCCCGCATCTTCAAGCCCATCGGGCTCGATGTCGCACGCATCGGTCGAGACGTCGCCGGCCATCCCAACCTCCCGGGGGGGTGCTCGCTGACGGCGCGGGAGTGGGTGAAGTTCGGCCAGTTTGTCCTTGACGGCGGCGCGTGGGCCGCGGGCGACGGCACGAAGACGCAGCTCCTGGCGCCCGACCTCTTGGCTCAGTGCTTTGTCCCAAGCGAGGAGAACCCGTTCTACGGCCTCACCTTCTGGCTCCGGCGCAGCGGGCAGGAAGCGACCAACCCGATGCGTCCGGACGCGGGCACCGGCGGGCCTGCGCGCGAGCGCATCGCCGCGCGTTTGCGCAGCGACCACTTCGGTCAGCAGGTCCAGCCGGTGACGGGCCCGGACGGAAAACCGATCGAGGTCCGTATGGCGGCGGGGCTGGGCGGGCAGAAGCTCTACATCCTGCCGCAGTACGGGATCGTTGTCGTGCGTTTCGCAAGGATCGGCGATCCCGCGGGTCGCACCTTCGACGACAAACCGTTCCTCGCCGACATCCTCAACATCGCGAAAGAGGAGGGGCCCGGCGACAAGCCGACCAAGTAACCCCTTCCCCGCTCGCGAGAGCGAGCGGGAAGCCGGGCTTTGGCCGTTCGCGTCTACCCTTATAAGGTGCAGCACCCGCCGCGCCAACCCGGTTGCTCTCCATCCCAGCCGCCAACGCTGATGAACAACCTCGGCGCGTTCTTCGGTGAGATCATTAAGGGGATCAAGACCGATCCGGCAGCGCCGCGCACCACGCAGCTCGCGCAGACCCGGCAGTCTCAGCCGGTTCAGACCCCGCTGGGACCCGCCGTCGCGACCACGCGCACCACCGACGAGGTCGCCGTCACCCCGGCGCAGAGCGGGAAGCCCGCCAACGTCACCGCCCGGCGCACCACGGTTGAAGAGGTCACCCTCGCGATTCCTCCGGCGCCCCCGTCGACGCAACCGCCCGGGAGTACGGCGTGATCACCTGGCACCGCCATCCGTCACCGGTCGGTGAACTCCTGCTTACGGCGGACGACGACGCCCTCACGGGGCTCTACACCGCTGAGCATGCACGCGCCGGCTCGCCGCCCGCGGGCAGGCCTGATGCCGGCCCTTTCCGATCCGTCTGCACGCAGCTCGACGACTACTTCTCCGGCACGCTCCGCGCGTTTGAGGCGACGATCCGCCCGCAGGGGACTCCGTTCCAGCACAGCGTCTGGGACCGCCTCATGCTCGTCTCGTACGGCCGGACGTGCACCTACACCGAGCTGGCGCGCGACATCGGTTCTCCGGACGCGGTGCGTGCCGTCGGCGCCGCCAACGGCGCCAACCCCATCTCGATCATCGTCCCCTGCCACCGGGTGATCGCCAAGGGCGGCTCGCTCCAGGGCTACGCCGGAGGTCTGAAGACCAAGCAGTGGCTGCTGGACCACGAGGCGAAGCACGTCGGCTCGATGCTTGCGCTGGGGTAGGCTCAGCCTCTCCGCGGGTTGCGGTTTGGCGCCTTGCCGAACTGCGCAGGCCCGATCGGCCCGGTCCGCAACGGCTTGGTCGGCGGGCGCACCGCGACCGGCTCGCCGATCGTCGGCTCCGCGCTTGGGGACGTTGTCTGCTGCATCGCTTCGGCGATCTCCGGCACACCCTCCGGCTCGCCCGCCGGCAGCGGTGCTCGCGGCTCTGACGCGTCGAGGTTCCGCGCAAAGATCAGCCGCCCGGCGCTCGTCTGCATCGCGCTGGTCACTTCCACGCGAGCTTCGCCTCCCACCGCCGGCCCGCCACCCTCCACCACCACCATCGTGCCGTCGTCGAGGTACCCCACGCCCTGGCCCGGCTGCTCGCCGGCGCGGATCACCGCGATGACCATCTGGCTGCCGGGGATCAGGCTTGGCTTGAGCGCGTTGGCGACGTCGTTGAGGTTCAGCACCGTCACGTTCTGGATCGTCGCCACACGGTTGAGGTTGGCGTCGGTCGTGACTACCACCGCCGGCATCAGCCGCGCAAGCTCGACCAGCATCTGGTCGACGCTCTTGCCCGGGATCGGCGTCTCGTCGACCGTGATGTCGACGCCGGCGGTGCGCTGCAGGCGTGCGACCGCGTCGAGCCCGCGCCGCCCTTTCGTCCGGTTCATCCGGTCCGCCGAGTCCGACAGGGCCTGCAGCTCGATCAGCACAAACCGCGGCACCACCATCGGCGTCTGCACGACGCCCGTCGCCGCCAGGTCCACGATCCGCACGTCGATCAGCGCCGAGGTGTCAAGCAGCAGCGGTCGCGGCCCTCGGATCTGCTTGGCGAACTCCACGTACGGGATCACCAGCCGGTAGTCGTCCTGCGTCTGCAGCACGGTCGTGATGCCCATGTACGCCAGCCCGATGCCGATCAGCACCTTGATGGTCGTGACGATCTGGCCGGCGGCCTTCACTGTCTCGGCCTCTTCCAGATAGGTCGTGACGAACAGGTCGATCACCAGGCTCATCAGCCAAGCCGCGAACACCCCCGCGAGTGCGCCGAAGAAGACGCCCGTGAGCACGCCGATCCGCTTCCGCGGCGTGAGCAGGTCGAAGGCCAGGAACGCAACCACCACGATCACCGCGGTCGAGCCCGGGATGATCCATCGCTGCCAAGGGTTGGCCGCGAGGGTGTTCCCTTCTTTGTTGCCTCCCAGGATCGAGACCAGCACCACTGTGAACACCAGCACGACGAACGACATGCGGGCGATCCGCACGCCGACCGCGCGGTGTCCCGCGGCAACCTCAACGGCCGACGGCACGCGGCGCATCCCCTGCGCGGGAAGCTCTGCGCCGCCGTCCGCCCCCCTGGACTCTGTACCCGGCTGTTCCTGCGGCCCGATCATCCCCAAGGGTATCGACCCGCGCCACCCCCCTCATCCGAACTTCACGCACCCTCGCCAGAGTATTTGAACTAGACTGAGACTGCCGCCCGTCCGTTCCCTGTTGGAGTCCGCCCAATGAACACCTCCCTGCGCCTCCCCGCCGCCGCGGCCTGCATGCTGACCCTCACCGGTGCCGCCTTCGCGCAGAACGCGCTTGGCGGTGGACGGGCCCTCGATGGCGGCCTGAACGCCAACCCTGGCGGACGCGTCAACGCCTCCACCAGGGACCTGCAGAGCATCATCCGTTACAACTCGTCGGGGAACACCCTGAGCGGGCCTGGGCTCGGCGGCCGCGTTTCCTCCTCCGGTACGCCTTACCCGGGCAGCCTGGGTGACGCCATCTCGCGCGGCCTGGTGCGCGACACCAGCATCATCGCGCGGTACGCTCCCTCCCAGCTCCGCAACGACCGCGGAGGCACGCTCTCAGGACCCCGGATCGATCGCGTTGCGGCCCTGGAGTCGGGCAACCTGCCGCAGGGCGCACTCACCAGCCCGCTCATTCTTCCCCAGGGCACCCGCGTCCGCGATTTCGCGCGCAGCGGTGAACCCACCGTCGGATACGCCCACCACCCGCAGTCGGGCAACCTCTTCATCGTGCGCGGCTCCGCCCTCGGCAGCATCAGCGTCGAGCCGCTCCCGCGCGTCACCGACGCGTACGAAGCCCTTGCCGATACCAACCGCACCGGCACCGCGGCCACCTATGGACGGGTGATCGACGAGCTCCGCCGGGCATCGCTGACCCGCGCTGTAAACCCCAGCCGGGTCGAGCCCGCCGGGAGCACACCCGCCGCCGTTCCCAATCCTGCCGCCGCCCCGATCGCCACGGCCGCGCCGAGCCCCGTGCAATACGACCCGAACGCGACACTCAAGAGGCTCCGCGAGCGCCTCGCCGCGAACAAATCCGCCGCGCCGGCGCCCGTCGACCCGAACGCCCCGCGCAGGCCGGATATGCCCCTCACCCCTGATCCCTCGAACGCGCCGGCTACAGACGCGCTCTCGGAGGAGGACATCGCCGCGCTGCGGGCAATGGGCCTGCGGCTCGACACGCTGGTGCCGCCCGGTGCGACCGATACCGAAGCCTCCGACGCGTACACGCGCCTGGGCCAGGAGGCGCTCACGGCCGGGCGCTTCGGGCTCGCCGACCAGATGTTCCAGTCGGCGCTGAACCGCAACCGCTCGAATGTCCTGGCCGCGGCGGGTGGGATCCACGCCACCATGGGGCTCGGTCTGCTCATGACCGCCGGGAGTGACCTCCGCCAGCACCTGGCAGCCCATCCGGAGATGATCCCGGTGCGGTACACAGAGTCGCTGCTGATGCCGCGCCCGCGTGCCGATCGCCTGGCAGCGATGCTCACCGCCGACCTTGAGCGGGAGGGAGGGGCGCTGCTCCCCGACGCGGGTCTCACGCTCGCATACCTGGGTCGTCAGTTCGACGACGCCACGTGGCTCTCCAAGGGGCTTGAGGCGATGGCCAAGCAGACCAAAGGTGACCCGCAGGGAACCGAGCTGCACGCCTTGCTCGTTCGCGTCTGGTCAACCACGGGCGCTCCCGTGCCTGCAACCGGCGTCGAGTCGGCCCCGGCTCCG
>DASPMT010000471.1:0-6408 GCA_035626935.1 Phycisphaerales bacterium
ATCGGCTCACGCTGGTCCGCCAGCGCAATCAGCTCGCGCCACCGCGCCTGCACCCGTTGCGGAGCGATCACCGTCACGCCCCCTCCGCCCCCTCCACCCGGCAAGACCTCACCCGGTAGCTTCTCGCCGCTCACAAGCTCGCGCTTGGTGGCCAGCTGCGCCACCGCGGCCGCGAGTTGGGTGGGCGCCACGTTCGCCACAGGCACCACCTGCACCACGGTCGCGTTCTCTGCCACATCGAGCTGACGCAAGACGCCAAGCTGCTCCTCGATCCGCGGCGATGTATCGCTCAGAAGCAGCAGGTCACCCGAAGAGGACGCCGTCGCCGCCGCGCCACCTCCCCCTCCCGCGCCCGCCGCGCCCGGCCCGCGCTGCACGATGCGCAGCGCCTCGTTTGCCTCCTTCAGCGACACGTGCTCCAGCCGAACCGGCTGGTTACGGAACCCCGCGACCGGTTCACGCCCGACTTCGGTCCCTCCCCGTCCTGCCGTGGCGCTCGACGCGGCAACCACCGGCTCAAACCGCGCTAGCCGCGCCGCATCCTCCAGCTTTACCACCGTCAGCGACGGCCCGCCCCCGGCTGAGCGCACCGTCGTCAGCCCGCGCTGCACCAACAACCGCGATGTGATCGCCCACAGCTCCGCATCACTCACCTCCGCAGTTGGGCCGCCCCCGGTGCGCAACGTCACCTGCTGGCCCTTCAGTTGCGGGCTTGCGGGGTCATAGTCGATCTGCACCTTCAGCCGCAGCGCCACCAAGTCCAGCAGCCTCGCCAGATCGGAGGTCGACGGCAGCGCCACCCCTCCCGCCCCCGTCTCACCCTGTCCTCCCGGCTGCACCTGTGCGGCATCGACCACCCCCTGCGAAAGCAGAGCGCACAGCAGACAAACGGCAGGAGCTGCGCCACGCATCATCGGTAAAGACCTCTGCCAAAGCCTATCAGGATCCCTCGTGAAAATGTTGTCATCGCAGCGCGGTGTTCTGCCTGATTTAGCCTTTGCTCCCGCAAACAGGGGCTTCACTTCATCAAACCTGCAAACAACTCCGCGAATCCAACCCCCCTCGCCTCATCCTCGTGCTTGAAAAAGACGTAGGCCGCGCTCCACGCCCGCCCTTTTACCCACAAAGCCCATTCCTTCAACGCCGCGGTGCTGTAGGCATCACGCCGCAGACGCACATATCCGAACGCCGCCGTCGCTTCCCGCGGCACCTTCAACTCGTCGTCCGCATCAGCGACGCACAGCGCCGCCCCCCGCTCCCGCAGCACCCCAAGGACCTCGTCGTCAAACCACGACGCGTGCCGGAACTCAAAGGCCACTTGGACGGCACCCTTCCCCTTCAGCGGAAGCTCCGCCAAGAAGTCATCGAGCCGTCCGACATCCTTCTTCATGTTTGGTGGCAAACCGAAAAGCAGCGGCCCTCCTTTGTCCCCGAGCGCCGCCGCCACCTTGACAAACTCCGCCGCCGACTTCTCCGACCCCTTCAACCGCTGGAAATGCGTGATCGCCTGCGGCGCTTTCATTGCAAACCGGAACCCGTCAGGCGCCTGCGCCGCCAGAGCCTCCAGCGAAGCCGCCGTGGGCAGACGGTAGAACGAGCCGTTCAGCTCCACTGCCCCAAACCGCTCCGCGTAGTACCGCAACATCCCCTTGGCCGGCAGGTCCTTGGGGTAGAACTTCCCCTTCCACTCCCGGTACGCGTACCCGCTCGTACCGACAAATACCTCCATCACCGCGCGGCTGGCCATCGCTCACTCTATCAACGGTTCGTGCCTCACGGCGCGCCGTTAAGTCCAACAAGCCACGCCGTCAGCGCTCGACGCGCCCGACGCGAAGGCTCAGCGGCCACCGCACAACATTCTTCTCACCCTCCGGCCAAACGTCGGCGAGTTCCGCCGTCAACCTCTCCACCACATTCCGCACGCCGGCCCGCTCCGCCACTCCCACCGCCGACCAGGTGCCGATGTAGGCTGCAAGCTGCCCACGCTCCCACTCTGCCGTCATCTCCAGCCCTGGCAACGTCGACGGCGGCAACTCCTCGAAGGGGAACGGCATATCCGCGTACCCCGTTTCCACGTGCCGCCGCTCGGGCGGCCAGTACGGGGCCAGGAGCCCGCTGTAGATGGCCTCAACAGCGCCGTCGATCGGTCCGCCGTCGTCAACCATGCACCGCCCGTAGCACACCAACGCAACCGCCGCGCCGCGTTTGGCCGCTCGGCGTACCTCGCCATAGAACACCGGTAGGTCGAACCAGTGCGCGGCCTGGGCGGCCGCGATGAGATCGACGCTCGACTCCGGCAGCCCGCTCCGCTCGGCCGGGGCAACCCAGTACTCCACTCGCGGGTGCGCGGCCGCCCGTGCCACCTGCTGGGCGCTGGCATCGGTCGCTATCACGCGCTCGAATCGATCGGCCAGAAGCACCGAGAGCTGACCGGTTCCGCAGCCGACGTCCCACGCCGACGTCCGTGATTCGCACAGCGACGCAAGCCACTCCGCGAGTGCCGCCGGGTACACCGGCCGGTGGGCCGCGTACCGGGAAGCGCCCGCGGAGAAATGGTCCTTGAACCCGCTCATCCGTCGGCCTGCGCAAATCGCTCTTCGTACGGCTGCACGATGACAAAGCCGGCCCCGCCGCTCCCGGCATCGAACTTCATCTGAAAGCTCTCGCCGCTGCCGCGACCCAGCAGCGTCTTGAGCTGGAAGTCGGTCTTGTAGTCGGGCGTCAGCCCGCCCGACCACGCCACCGTCGCCTGCGGATCCGTGAACACCGGCTGCCCCGGCGCCACCACGAGCGTCAGCGGCCGCCCGTGCGTCACCACGGCCACAACACCGTTGCCGCTCAGCTTGACGTTGAACAGCCCTCCCGACATCATCGCCGAGAGCTTCCGCATCATCGTGATCTCGTGGTGGACCGTCGGCTCGAAGGCGAGCAGGTCGTTGCCGTTGACGAAGATCGATTCGCCGTTGAGCTTCAGCACCGTTACACGCTTGCCGCCGTCGGCAAGGTAGAGCTGGCCGCGCCCGGTCGCCCGCGTGAGCGTTGCCCCCTCGCCGCTCACCGCCTTCTTCAGGAAGTTGCCTATCCCCTGCTCGAGCATCCCCTGCCGTTCAAACCCGATCTCGCCGCGGTAGGCGATCATCGAGCCGTGCTTGATCCACAGCTGTGCGAGGGCGGCCCCGCTGCTCCCCGCCGTCCCCAGGTTTACCTGCAGAATCCGCTCGTTCTCCACCTCGAATGCGCCCGTGTTCTGCGGCCGGTCGGCCGTCTCGGCCAGGAAATCGCTCAGTGAGTGCGCCATGTTCGCTCCCTTTCCGACAAGTGCGGAGAGTGTACGGACCCTGTCTTCACCCCCGCGCGTGCGCCGGCTTCATTCGGGCGTCACCCGCCTCCCGCACACGCCCGTGCACCCTATGCCTAAGGCGACACGACCGCGGCCGCTGAAACCCCCGTTCCCGCCGATGGAAGCCCGGCGCGTAAGCGTGCCTCCCACCGGTCCCGGCTGGCAGTATGAACCAAAGTGGGACGGGTTCCGCTGCATCGTCTTCCGCGACGGCGCCAAGGTCTTCCTGCAGTCACGCTCCGGCCAACCCCTGGCCCGCTATTTCCCTGACCTTGTCGCGGCGTTCAAGGCCCTCAAGCCGCGCAGGTTCGTGCTCGACGGAGAGATCGTCATCCCTGTCGCCGGACGTCTCTCGTTCGACGACCTCCTCCTCCGCATCCATCCAGCGGCCAGCCGCGTCAAGCTGCTCTCACGGCAGCACCCCGCGCTCTACGCCGCCTTTGACCTGCTCGGCGACGATCGCGGCCGCAACCTTACGGCGCTCCCGCTCATCGAACGGCGTGCCGCGCTCGAGCGATTCGCCTCGGTCTTCGCGGGCGGCAAGTCGCTCCGCCTCTCACCGGTCACCACCAGCCTCAAAGAGGCGAACAGATGGTTCGACGCCACCGGGGGCGACCTCGACGGCATCATCGCCAAGCGCGTCGACATGCCCTACCGCCCCGGCGAGCGCGACGCGATGCAGAAGGTCAAGCGCCGTCGCACCGCCGACTGTATCGTCGGTGGCTACCGCCTTGCCGCGCGGCGCAAGGGCGGCAAAGCGCCGGTCCGCCCGCCGCGCCCCCTGATAGGCTCCCTCCTTCTGGGGCTGTACAACGCCGCGGGCGAGCTCGATCACGTCGGTTTTACCTCCAGCTTCACACGCGAGGAACGCGCCCGTGTTACGCGCCTGGTCACACAGATCAAAGCCGCCGCTTCCTTCAACGGTCGCACGCCCGGCCGCCCCAGCCGGTGGAGCACCGAGGCGTCGACAAAGTGGCAGCCGGTCAAACCGACACTGGTCGTTGAGGTGGAGTACGACCATTTCACCGGCGGCCGCTTCCGCCACGGCACCAAACTCCTGCGCTTCCGGCCCGACAAACAGCCCCGGCTGTGCACAACCGAACAGGCCGACCTCCGCACCGGATCCACGCTGCCGCTACTCATCAAGCCCCGAAATCGCCGTTGAGAAACGAACCGCGGGTCACCGGGTGCGCTCCAGACGCATGCAGTGCCTTCGACAGCGCCATTTCCACCCGATCCACACCATCCCGGCCGGCGTGCTCCTCACCCTCGCGGTCTTCGGCGGCTGCGTCACCGCCGATCCCTATTACATCGATCCCAAGCCGTTCGAGGTCGCCGGTTCGACGCAGCTCCCGGCGCTGAGCGACCGCGAGGTGTGGGTCAGCCCCATCCAGGTCCGCCGCTCGCACGACGGAAGCGACTGGCCCGATCTTCTGGTCGCCGGCCGCGAGGCCGCTCACTCGGCGCACAAGTGGGCCCAGACCCCGCGCGGCACGACTGCCGTCAACGCCGTCGTCGCTCTCCGCCGCGTCACCCCTGACCCCACGCCCATCCGCCTGGAGACGCACGCTTCTCTTCGTTCCGTCGCGCGACCCACCGCCCACAGTCGCGCGTGGACCCCCGTCGACCCGGTCGCCCCAATCGAACGCTTCGTCCTCTCCGTCCCGCTCAACCCGCAAGACCGTCTTAAGAGCGGTCGTTACGAGCTGCGTCTGGTCGTTCCCACACTCAACGAAACCGCTCTCTGGACGGTCCCCAACCTCGATGTCATTCTCGACGAGCGCCCGGTCCAGTTCGGTCTGTCGGAGTGATCTGACTGTTCCAGACCGCCGGCGCCATCGCGGCACCGGAGCACGCAGGATCACCTCGCTCAAAGAACCCGCCAAAGCAGCAGCGCGGGTGCTGCCTTGCTTCACGCGTACAGCGTCGGATCCTTGACGTCGGCCGCCTTGAACCCCTTCCGTCGCAGGATGCAGCTGTCACACGAGCCGCACGCCCGGGTTTCGCCGTCGCGCACCACCGGGTCGTAGCACGAATGCGTCAGCCCGTAGTTCACCCCCAGCCGTAAACCGGCGCCGATGATCTCCCCCTTCGTCATCCCGATGATCGGCGCCACGACCCGGAACCACTCCTCTCCCCGCTCCGCCGCTTCCACACCTGCCTTGGTCGCGAGGTTGATGGTCCGCTCCATGCTCTCGATAAACGCAGGCCGACAATCCGGGTACCCCGAGTAGTCCACCGCGTTGACCCCAAGGAACAAGTCGCGCGCCCCGATCACCTCTGCGTACCCAGCCGCAAGCGACAGGAAGACCAGGTTCCGCGCCGGCACATACGTCGCGGGGATCCCGTCCGCTGCCATCGCCGTCTCATCGCGTCCCTTCGGCACCGCCGAATCCGCCGTCAGTGCGCTCCCTCCGAACGCTCGCAGGTCGAGCGGCACCACGACGTGACGCGCCGCCCCCAGCGACGACGCCACCCGCGCTGCCGCCGCCAGCTCGTGCCGGTGCCGCTGCCCATAGTCGAAGCTCATCGCGTGGCAGGCAAATCCCTCCGCCAGCGCCATCGCCAGCACCGTCGCGCTGTCGAGCCCCCCCGACAGCAGCACTACCGCCACGCGGTCCCTCATCTCCACGCCTCCGTCGCGTTCCCGGCCGCGTCGACCCAGTAAGGCGCCCATGCCAGCCATACCCCCTCCACGTGGACCCCCGACTTCTTCGCGCGAACCACCACGGTCTCGACTTCTTCGGCCCCCGCGCTCAACTCCGCAACCTCCTTGTCGAAGTCCGCCTTCAGTTTCTCCATCTGCGCCCGCACGCTCTCCACATCCTCCTCCGCCCGCGACACGTCCCCCTTTTCTCGCACCGTGCGTCCCGCCCCGCGGGCCGCGCTCGCCGCCTTCGAAACCGTGCCTGCCTTCCCCCGTCCAAAGAGTCCGCCCAGCACCGCGGCCCCCACGCTCAGCACTGTCCCGAACGTTGCCTCACTCGCCTGCTCCTTCTGCGCCTCCACGCGCTGCTCTGCCTTCCGTAACCGCTCCTGCAACACACGCACCTTGGGGCCGTACTTCT
>DASPMT010000472.1:0-2649 GCA_035626935.1 Phycisphaerales bacterium
CTGGGGTGATCTGGGCGTCACCAATTCCAGTTGGGCCGGCAAGTCGATCGCTCTCTACGGGCCCGGACGTGGCACCGCCACCTACGGCCTCTTCAAGGAGCATGTGCTGGATAGCAAGGACGTTAAAGCCAGTGTCAAGCAGCAACCGGCGGTATCCGGCGTCGTGCAGTCCATCGGCGGGGACAAGTTCGCCATGGGCTACTGCGGCATCGGGCACAAGACCGCCGAGGTGAAGGCTCTGAAGGTGAAGAAGACGGCGAAGGAGACGGCCATCGCGCCATCGGGCGCCAACTGCTACGACGGCAGCTACCCCATCGCACGTCCGCTGCTGGTATACGTCAATTACAAGCCGGGTACAAAGCTCGACCCCCTGCGGGCCGAGTTCATCAGGATGGTGTTCAGCAGGCAAGGACAGCAAGCGGTGGTTGAGAGCGGCCTCCTGCCCGTGAGCGCCGACACCGCGAGGGAGGACCTTGTGACCGTCGGCATCGACCCATCGTTCTAACGCGGTGCGCGCCAGCGCCCGGGCGTCGGATTGCAATCGATACGAACCGATCGCTACGAAGCCGGCCGCGTGTGGCCGCCAAAGAGCGATCAGGAGTGAACCCCGTGAAGAACCTGTTCTCTTTCATGCTCATCGGTGCGGCGGTCACCGCCGGTCTCTCTGCGGCTGCCGTCGCCCAGGACAAGCTCGTCAAGATCGACGGCTCCAGCACCGTGTTCCCCGCGACCGAGGCGGTCGCCGAGGACTTCCAGAAGGTTAACAAGGGCGTGAAGGTCACGGTGGGCATCTCCGGCACCGGCGGCGGCTTCAAGAAGTTCTGCCGCGGCGAAACCGACATCTCCAACGCCTCGCGCCCCATCATGGCCGAGGAGATGAAGCTCGCGAAGGAGAACGGCATTGAGTACATCGAGCTGCCGATCTGCTTCGACGCCCTCACCGTTGCGGTCAACCCCAAGAATACCTGGTGCGACACGATCACCGTTGCCGAGCTGAAGAAGATGTGGGAGCCTGCAGCGCAGGGCAAGGTGATGAAGTGGAGCGACGTCCGCGCGGGTTGGCCCGAGGAGAAGATGGAGCTCTACGGCGCCGGGTCCGACTCGGGCACCTTCGACTATTTTACCGAGGCCGTCGTCGGCAAGGCCAAGAGCAGCCGCGGCGACTTCACCGGCAGCGAGGACGATAACGTGCTCGTGCGCGGCATCGAGGGAAGCCGCAACGCCATCGGCTACATCCCCTACGCCTACTTCGCGCCCCACGCGAGCAAGATGAAGGCCGTGAAGATCATGTGGGAGGGAAAGACCCCGACCGCCGTCGAGCCCAGCAACGACAACGTCATCAGCGGCAAGTACAACCCGCTCTCCCGCCCCCTCTTCATCTACGTCAACAAGAAGTCGGCGCAGGAGAAGGACTACGTCAAGAAGTTCGTCGAGTACTACCTCAAGCACGGTTCGGACCTTGTCAAGGAGGTCAAGTACATCCCCCTTCCCAGCGAGGCGTACGCCATGGCCTCCGAGCGCTTCGCCGCGATGAAGGCCGGCACCGGCTTCGGCGGCGTGCCCGAGGTGGGCCTCCCCATCAACGACATTCTCCGGCGCGAGCCCACCCTCACCATCAAGCCCGGCGCTGATGTAAAGAAGGACGAGCCCAAGAAGGACGAGCAGAAGAAGTAATCGTCCCGGACATCGTCTCCGCACAATCCCCGGCGCGGGCGTCGAGAGACGCCCGCGTCTGTTTCCGGTACTCTCCCGCGAGTCCTTACTCTTCTCCTCCTCCCTCATTCTCCTGCCCCACACCGCAATGACCAGCGTTCCTTCAACCCCGGTCCGGCCCGACGCACCCGCCGTGCCCGCACTCCCGCCCCTGCGGTTGCGGGCGAGGTGGGGCGAGCGGGTGATCGAGGCGCTGCTCGCCATGTCGGGCGTCTTCTGCGTGCTGGTCACAGTCGGGATCATCTACATCCTCGTCAGCGAGTCGATCCCTTTCTTCCGCACCGTTTCGATCGGCACCTTCCTCACCGACACGATGTGGACGCCGCTCTTCGCCGAGCCGCGCTACGGGATCCTCCCGCTCATCAGCGGCACCATCATGACCTCGCTGATCGCCCTGGTCGTGGCGATCCCCGTCGGCAGCGTCATCGCGATCTGGCTGAGCGAGTTCGCTCCGCGGCGTCTGCGGGAGACGATCAAGCCCGTCATGGAGCTTCTCGCCGCCGTCCCGACCGTGGTCTACGGCTACTTCGCCCTCCAGCTGGTCACGCCGTTGTTGCAGAAGGTCATCCCGGACCTCCCGACGTTCAACATGCTCGGGCCCGGCCTGGTGATGGGGATTATGATCGTGCCCTACGTCTCGTCGCTGAGCGAGGACGCGCTGCGCGCCGTGCCCATGTCACTGCGCGAGGGGTCGTACGCGATGGGTGGCAACCGTATCGTGACGGCCCTTCGGGTCGTCTACCCCGCCGCATTCTCGGGGATCGCCTCCGCGTACGTGCTGGGGATCTCCCGGGCGGTGGGGGAGACCATGATCGTTGCGATCGCCGCCGGGCAGCAGCCGAACCTCACGGCCGACCCGCGCGAGCCCGCGGCAACCATCACGGCGTTCATCGTGCAGGTCAGCCTGGGGGACCTGCCGCACGGCAGCATCGGTTA
>DASPMT010000473.1:0-3494 GCA_035626935.1 Phycisphaerales bacterium
GGTCGGGGCATGGATGCACGGGCACCCCACGCAGTGGCCGCTCGCCTATTACGCGGTGAAGCTCGGGTTGATGAGCGTCATCATCGCGTCGGCGCCGCTGGTGATCAGGCGCGTATGGGACACGACGCCGCTGCGCGAAGGGGCGATCGCCGAGGGGCTGCTGCGGATGTGCCGCCTGCAGGGTGTGAAGGTGCGAGACCTGCTGGTGTGGCGGACGGGCGGAACGATGATCAACGGCGCGGTGCTCGGCGTGCTCGGCAGGGCGCGGTACATCCTCCTGACCGACGGGCTGCTGGACGTCCTCCCCAACCACGCGGTGCAGGCGGTCATGGCGCACGAGATCGGGCACGTCCGCTGCCGGCACGTGCCGTGGCTCACCGCGACGCTGCTGGCGTCCAGCGGCACCGCGCTCTTCACGGCCGACGCCTTGCTGCGCCTGATGCTGGGGACCGATCTGGACCACCTGCCGGAGACGGCGCAGCTCGCCGTCTGTGCGGCGGCGTTCGGCGGCGCCGTGCTTGCCTTCGGTTACGTCAGCCGGCGGTTCGAGTGGCAGGCGGACGCTTTCGCCGCCAAGCATTTTTCCGTCCATACGCCGCCCACCGACGATCCCGAGGCCGCGTGGGCGCCCTCCCCGACGGTGACCGGGCCCGCGGTCGCATCGATGTGCGCCGCGCTGGAGATCGTGGCAGAGGCGAACCACCTGCCGCGGGAGCGGTTCACCTTCCGACACGGGTCGATCGCCACGCGTGTGGCACGGCTGCGCGCCCTGGAGGGTCAGCCGCTCGGGGCTCTGCGCGTGGACGCGGTCTCGCGCTGGCTCAAGCGGGCGGTGCTGGTGGGCTGCGTGCTGGTGGTCGCCACGGCTGTGTACTCCGTCGCTACCACCGTGCCCGGCGGCCGATGACACCGCCGACCCCCCGGCGATACGCTTGACCGTGCCCCCGATTCCCTTTGTGAAGATGCACGGCATCGGCAACGACTACATCTATCTGGATGCGGTCGGTGACCCCGCGCTGGCCCAGCGGAAGGACCTGCCGTCGCTCGCGCGAGCGATCAGCAACCGCCACACGGGCGTCGGATCCGACGGTCTGATTGTGATCTGCCAGCCGACCGAGGCGGGACGCGCCTCCGGCGCGTGCGTCCGCATGCGCATGTTCAACGCCGACGGCAGCGAGAGCGAGATGTGCGGCAACGGCATCCGCTGCGTCGCAAAGTTCGCGCACGACCGGCTCGGGTTTGCCGCGCCGACGCTACGGGTTGAGACCGGAGCGGGCTTGCTGGACATCACGCTGGCGCTCGACGACGTCGGCCGCGTGGCGACCGCGACCGTCGACATGGGGGAACCCGTCCTCGAACTGCAGGCCGCGGGACTCCGCGGCCTTGAAGCCGAGCTGAACACCCCCGGGAAGCCGGTCCCCGTGACCGTGGACGAGCACCGGCTCGAGGCGGTGGTCGTGGGCACCGGTAACCCGCACGCTGTGTTCTTTCTCGAGCGCGACGGCAGCGGTCCAAACGGTGCGCTCGGACCCGTCACCGTCATGCCCGACGGCTCGAAACTGCTGCAGCTCGGCGCAGTCCCGCTGCAGACCTGGGGGCCGCGGCTCGCCAACCACGTGATGTTCCGCGACCGGACGAACGTCCACGTCGTCTCGGTCAAAGGGAAGAAGACGGCGCACATGCGCACGTGGGAGCGCGGGACCGGCGCCACACAGGCGTGCGGCACCGGCGCGTGCGCGGTGCTCGTCGCGGGCGTGCTCACCGGGCGGCTGGAGCGCGAAGCGAAGATCAGTCTGCCTGGCGGCACACTCTCCATCCGCTGGGACCAGGCGACCAACCACGTGTTCATGGCCGGACCGGCCGAAGAGGTCTGCACGGGATTCTGGCCTGACGATGAGCCGGCGCCGCTGGCGGAAATCCCCACGCTGACGACCGAGCGGCTGATCCTGCGTCCGCTGTCGCACGCCGATGCGCCCGCGGTCGCATCACTCGCGAGCGATAAGCGCATCAGCGACATGACGCTCACGGTGCCGCACCCCTACGAGCTCAAGCATGCGACTTCGTGGATCAGCACGCACCGGCTGTCCCACAGCGCCGAGCTCAACACCGTCTGGGCGGTGTGCGAGCGCTCCGGCGGCACGTTGGTCGGCACCATCGGGATCGTCTACAACCGGCACAACTCCGCGGAGATCGGCTACTGGCTGGGCGCGCCCTGGTGGAACAAGGGGTACACGTCAGAGGCCGCGGGCGCCGTGCTGCGCTACGCGTTCGAGCTCCGCGATCCCCCGCTTCAACGGGTCGACTCGCACCACTTTTTCGGCAACGACGCCTCGGGCCGCGTGATGGAGAAGATGGGCATGAAGTTCGAGGGGACCTGCCTGAACGCCGCGCGCAAGCACGGGCAAGCGCTCAACGTGAAGCGGTACGCCGTGACCCGAGAGCAATGGGCGGCTGCGCGGGCGCACGCGGGAGTGCCGCAATGACCGTCGCCCCCGCATCAACCCCGTCGCCGCGCGAGCCCCTCTCGACCGCGGAGGAACGTCTGGTCCGCGCCATCGCGGCCCGGCACGCGGCGCTGGTCGAGGATCTTGAACGCTTCGTCAATACTCCCACAGGCCGCGCGCCGCACGCCGCGGCGCTCGAGGGGTTGGCGGCAACGCGCTCCCTGATGCGCACCAGGCTTGAGGCGCTGGGCGCTGTGAGCGAGCTGGTGCCCGGCGACCCCCGACCCGGCTGGCTCGACGGGCCGGTCCATTTCCGTGACGGAAACAGGCAGTCTGCGCCGATCCCCTCCACGCTCGTCTGCCGCCGCGAAGGCTCCACCGGGCGGTCGGTCCTGTTGTCAGGGCACCTCGACACCGTGCACGACCCCGACCCCGCCGCGCCGTTTCGCACGCTCTCGGTCGCGCCTGGAGGCAAGACTGCCACCGGTCCTGGTGTGGTTGACATGAAGGGCGGGCTGGTGATCGCCCTGCACGCGCTCGAGGCACTGGCGGAGGTCGACCTCGACGTGCCGTTTGGCTTTATCCTTAACAGCGACGAGGAGACGGGGTCGTTCCATTCCGATCGGGCCCTCCGCGCTGAAGCGTCGAGGCGCGGGCCCACGGACGGGGTACGCGCCTACGCCGCCGCCCTTGCGCTGGAGCCCGCCAACGGACCGACCGGGTTGGTCTTGTCCCGCGGCGGATCCGGTCAGGCCGTGCTGGAGGCCCGCGGCAAGGCCGCGCACGTGGGGCGGGACTTTGCCGTCGGACGCTCCGCAACCGACCTGCTGGCGCGTGTGATCGTGGCGGCGCACGGGCTCAACGACGTCCCGGGCGGCTCGATCATCAACGTTTCGACGCTCTGGTGCGACCAGCCGGCGAATCAGGTTTCCGATCACGCCGCCGCCTGGGCAAACCTGCGCTACCCGACGCAGCGCGCCGGCGAACACCTTGCGGCGGGGCTTTACCAGATCTGCGCCCGCGTGGGGGGCGACGACGTAGAGCGCGGCG
>DASPMT010000474.1:0-13203 GCA_035626935.1 Phycisphaerales bacterium
CGTCTCGGCTCGCCGCATCGTGAATATCCCCGCTTCAAACACCTACACGTCCACACAGATCTTCAACGGCAGCACCACGCAACAAAGCACAACGGCCCTAGAGGCCTGGGCCGACCGACTGAACGCATCCACGCCTGGGGCGGTGCAGGTCTCGCTCGTCGACTTCCACGAGCTCACGCAGCCGGCGCTCGCCGTCAGCGGGGCTCCATCGGCCGTCATGAAGGACTGCTACGGCCAGTTCCAGCTTTACAGCCGGGTGACCGACAACGGGAACGGCACCTGGGAGTACCTCTACGGCCTTTACAACGTCAACAGCCACCGGGCGGCGGCCGCGCTGCGTCTGCGCGTGCCCGCGGGCTCCGCAGAAACAAACTACATATTCAGGGCGCCGCTCTACCACTCGGGTGAACGGATCGACAACACACCCTGGACCAGCGCAAAGTCGGCGGGTGTTCAGACCTTCGCCTTCAACCCGTCGTTCCCGCCGACGATGACGATCACCAACATCGGCACCGTCAACGTCCAACCCAACTACGTCTACTGGGGCTCGATGTACACGTTCTCCTTTACCTCAAACGTGCCGCCGACACCCCCCTCTGGTACCGCCCGGCTGAAGCTCGGGCGTGGACCCGCAAACGCGAGCGGGTACCAGGGCGACACGCTCGTTGTCAGCGGTTTGAGGGTTCCGACGATCTGCGCGGCCGATATAGGCGCCCAGGGCGGCGTTGCCGGACCCGACGGCGCCTTGGACAACAACGACTTTGTGGTCTTCATCAGCACGTTCTTCGACAACGACCATACGGTCGCCGACATGGGCGGTCAGGGCGGGGCAACCGGCGGCGACAACACGCTGGACAACAACGACTTCATCGCGTTCATCGACGCGTTCTTCGACGCGGCGGGCTGCTCGTAGACCGCGCTGTCAAGGCGGCGCGAGTTCTCTGATCCAGACGTTCCGGAACCACAGCGGCCCGCCGTGGCTCTGCAGCTCGATCTGTCCGCTCGGATAGATCGGTTTCTTCCGCTCCCAGTAGTTCTCCATCACCACGCCGTCGGTGACGAGCACCCCGTTGAGCCACACCCACACCCGTTCGCCCCGCATGCGGATGAAGAACCGGTTCCACTGCCCTGTCGGACGGTCGGCCTTCTCATCGGGGTTGTTCTCGTGCTTCTGGTTGTTGTAAAGGCCGCCGCTGCCGACGACTGTCTCCCAGATCTGCACCTGCGGCGAGCCGCGGAGGTAGATCCCGCTGTCGCCCGCCGGCGGGATCATCCAGTCGACGATGAGCTCGAAATTGGTGTAGTCGCGCGCCGTGCAGAGCGAGTCCCCCTTGCCGTCGAAGAAGAGCGTGCCGTCGGCGTCGACGCTCCAGTGCCTCCGCATCTTGTCGTCGGCCACGACCTGAGCGGTCGCGAGCTGCAGCGCCGACATCCTCGCCCGGGCAGGCGGACCGCCGTCGGGTGACACAAGCCCTTTCCACCCCCTGAGGGTGCGCCCGTCGAAGAGGCTTGTAAAACCGGGCGGCGGCGGGAGCATTGCGGGTGCCGCGGCCCGCTCTGCTTCAAACAGTCCGGCCGGTGGCCCGACAGCACCGCACCCTCCCGCGCCGAGCATCAGCAGCCCCAGAAAAACCGCCGGGATTCCACGCGTGACGGGGATTCGCATCCGGCTTGATGGTAACCTCGCCGATCCATGAACCACGCCCTTTCCATCGCGCTGATCGCCGCCGCCGGCGCGACGTTGTGCAGCTCCACCAGTTGCGAGAAGAAGCCGGCGCGGGTGCCTGCCGCTCCCACTGCTCCGCCCCCCGCAGCCCCTCCCTCCGCCCCGCCCCCGCCGTCCCAACCTTCCAGCACGCCAGTGCGGCCTGAAACTGCGAGGTCCACGCCCGCAGATTCCCCCTCGGCCCGAGACGGTGAGCGCATGGCGTGGTGGCGCGACGCACGCTTTGGGATGTTCATCCATTGGGGTGTCTATGCCGTCCCCGCGGGCACGCACAACGGCAAGATAACCGGCGGGCCCAGCGAGTGGCTCATGCAGAGCCTCAAGGTGCCTACTTCCGAGTACATGAAGTTCGCGGATGGTTTCACCGCGGACAAGTACGACCCCGCCGCGTGGGCGAAACTGGCGAAGCAGGCGGGGATGAAGTACATAGTGATCACCAGCCGGCATCACGACGGCTTCGGCCTGTGGGACTCCTCCGTGAGCGACTGGGATGTGCGCGCATCGCCCGCGGGCCGCGACCTGCTCAAACCGCTGGCGGACGCGGCCCGCGCCGAAGGGCTGCGGTTCTGCACGTACTATTCCATTCTCGACTGGCGCCACCCCGACTACACACCGGCGCGCGAGTGGAACGACAAGCCGGAGTGGAACGGCGGACCGGGGTACGCGCGCGACTTTGACGGGAAGTTCGTGCCGTACGTCCATGCGCAGGTCGGCGAGGTGATCAAGGCCTTCGATCCCGACGTGATGTGGTTCGACGGCGAGTGGGAAGAGTCGTGGACCGAGTCGCACGGGCGCGCGCTCTACAACCACGTACGGTCGCTCAAGCCCTCGATTATCGTGAACAACCGCGTCGGCAAGTCGCGCAACGACATGGCGGGGTTCACGAAGGCGGGCGTCGAGGCCATGGGCGACTTCTGCACGCCCGAGCAGGAGGTCCCGTCCACCGGTATGCCCGGCGTGGACTGGGAGACCTGCATGACGATGAACGAGTCGTGGGGGTTCAAGTCCACCGACACCAACTACAAGAGCGCCGAACGGATCGCTCAGACGCTGTGCGACGTCGCCAGCAAGGGGGGCAACCTTCTCCTCAACGTCGGACCGAGGGCCGACGGGACGATCCCGCAGGAGAGCATCGACCGCCTCAACGAGGTGGGCCGGTGGATGGCGCTCAACGGTCAGGCGATCTACGGAACGGCGGCGTCGCCGTTCCGCCGGCTCCCCGGCGGACGAGCGACGGTCTCGCGCAAGGACGGGGCGGTGACGCTCAACCTCATGGTCTTCGATTGGCCCGCGAAGGAAGCCGAGGACAGGTTCTTCATCCCCGGGCTCCGTACAAATGTGAATGGCGTCCGTGTGATCGCGGCCGACCGCATGGCACGGTCACCCAGGGTTGAGCAGTTGGACACTGGCGTCATGCTGACGGACCTGGGCGGCAGGCCGGCAGGAAGCGGCACGATGCCGGTTGTCGTGCGCCTGGAGCTCGCTGGCGAGCCCGAGGTGGTCGTCGCCCCGATCCCCGGCGACGGCAGAGGGAACTACATCCTCAAGGCGGTCGACGCGGATGTAGAAGGCAAGAACGGCGGCGCGGCCCGGCTCAAATTGCAAGGCGCGGGCGGAGACGAGAACCTTGGGAACTGGACCGAGCCGGGTGACAAGGCGTTCTGGACCGTTGCAACGCTGCCGCCGGGCGACTACCGGCTCGAAATGGAGATCGCCTGCCAGGCGTCGGACGCGGGCAGCCCGTTCGAGGTCGCGCTCGGGCCGGTGACGGCCAAGGGCACGGTACCCGCGACCGGCTCGTGGTCGAAGTTCACCGTGGTGTCGCTGGGCGGCCTGAAGGTCTCGGCCGACGCCGCGACGCCCGTTCGTATCGAAGTGCGCAGCGCGACCGACAAGCTCAAGGGCGGCTTGATGAACCTGCGCCAGTTGCGCATCGTCCGCATCCGCTGACAGGCAGGAGTAAGAAGCGTGATCCACAACCAGGACCTTACCCGGCGTGACCTGATCAAGGCCACCGCGGCCGCCGGCGCCGTCGCGCTCACCGCGGGCCTGCCGTTCGCCTCCGCCGCCGGTGCAACCGGCCGCGGCGCCGCCCGGCTGAAGGTGGGCGTCATCGGCTGCGGCGGCCGTGGGACGGGCGCGGCGATGGACATCCTCAGCGCCAGCGACGACACCGAGCTTTGGGCGATGGGCGACGCCCTTCCCGACCGGCTCGAGGGCTCGCTCCGCGGTATCAGGGATGAGGACCTCACCAAGGCCGATCCGTCCCGCGTCAACGTCGACCCGTCGCGCATGTTCAGCGGCTTCGACGCGTACAAGGGCGTGATCGCCAGCGGAGTCGACGTGGTGATCCTCGCCACGGCGCCGGCGTTCCGGCCGATCCACCTGAACGCGGCGGTGAAGGCGGGGAAGCACGTATTCATGGAAAAACCCGTGGCCGTCTGCCCGGCGGGCGTGCGGAGCGTGCTGGCGAGCGCCGCCGAAGCGAAGGAGAAGAAGCTCAACATCGTCACCGGCACGCAGAGGAGGCACGAGCGCTGCTACCTCGAAGCGTTCAAACGCATCGGGGATGGCGCGCTGGGACCGGTGGTGTCGGCAAGCGTCTACTGGAACCAGGGGGGACTCTGGATGCACAAGCGTCGGCCCGAGTGGAGCGACGTGGAGTGGCAGCTCCGCAACTGGCTCTACTTCACATGGCTCAGCGGCGACCACATCTGTGAGCAGCACGTCCACAACCTCGACGTCGCCCACTGGGCGATGGGCGCGACGCCGGTGCGGTGCACCGCCGTCGGCGGGCGGCAGGTGCGCACGAGCCCCGACTACGGGCACATCTTCGATCACTTCGGCGTCGAGTACGAGTACGCCGACGGGCGCAGTGTCGCCAGCTACTGCCGGCAGATCGACGGGTGCGCGTCGCGCGTGGAGGAGGTCATCCGGGGCGTGGACGGGCAGTGCATCACGGCCAGCGGGCGGGCCGAGATCCGCGGCAAGAACCCTTGGAAGTTCAGCGGCGACCAGGAGAACCCGTACGTCAGCGAGCACAAGGCGCTGGTGGCCGGCATCACGGGACGCGGGCCGTACATCAACGAGGGAGAGCGCATCGCCCACAGCACCATGATGGCGGTGATGGGGCGCATGAGCGCCTACACGGGCAAGAGCGTGAGCTGGAAGCAGGCGATAGAGAGCAAGCTCGACCTGCGGCCCTCCGACGACTTGGCCCTCGGATCGATGCCCGCCGGCGATGTTGCCGCCCCGGGCAGAACCCAACTGATCTGATCGGGGGCGAACGCAACGATGAGCACCAGGCGAAAGGTCGATGCCACCCGCTCGCTGTTCCTATACCCCGAGCAGGCGGTCTGGCAGGACCTGGACGTCGGCATGTTCCATCCACATCGCCCCCGGACCTAGCAGGGCACCGAAGTCGACACGATGAGGAAACCGCTTCTCGCTCCACGCGTCGCCGAAACCCCCTACCCCGCCCGTGACGGAGAAGACCCCGTGAATCGCCGCGACTTCATCGCTTCGTCCGCCGCGCTCGCGGCCGGCTCTGCTCTGCCGACGCTGGCGGTGGGCCACCAGCCCCCCGCGCCGCCCGTCCCTTCCTCGCCCGATACAACGCCCTCGCTCCCGGGCAAGCTGAAGGGGAACATCAACCACTCCGTCTGCGCGTGGTGCTACGGCGGTATGCCCCTTGAGAAGCTGTGCGAGCAGGCCGCGAGCATAGGAATGAAGTCCGTCGAGCTGCTGGGGGAAGACCAGTGGGCGACGGCGAAGAAGCACGGGCTGACGTGCGCCGTCGCGGGGCAGGTGAGGACTAACCCGATCCATCGGGGCTGGAACCGCGTCGAGCACCATGATTCGATCCTCGCCGACCTGGAGGCTCGCCTCCCGAAGGTAAAGGAGGCGGGCATTCCCGCGCAGATCGTGTTCTCCGGCAACCGCAAAGGCGTCACCGACGAAGCCGGGCTGGAGGCATGCGCGGCCGGGCTCAAGCGGGTAACACCGCTCGCGGAGAAGCTCGGGGTCACCCTCGTGATGGAGCTGCTCAACAGCCGCGTGGACCACAAGGACTACCAGTGCGACCGGACGCCCTGGGGTGTCGAGCTCGTGCGGCGCGTGGGCTCGCCCCGTTTCAAGCTGCTCTACGACGTCTACCACATGCAGATCATGGAAGGGGACGTGATCCGCACCATCCGCGACAACATAACGCACATCGGCCACGTTCACACCGGCGGCAACCCGGGACGCAACGAGATCGACCAGTCGCAGGAGCTCAACTACGGCGCGATCTGCCGGGCGCTGGTCGAGAAGAGGTACACCGGCTACGTCGGCCAGGAGTTCATCCCCACGCGCGATCCGATCACAAGCCTGCGCGAAGCGGTAGCGATCTGCGACATCTGACCGCGGCCGGGTTACTTCGGCTCGCCCAGCAATTCGGCGATCTTGGCGTCCACCGCGTCACCCCAGATCGTGTACGCCGCGGAGCTCAGGTGCAGGTAGTCGGGCATGAGGTCCCGTGAGATCGACCCCGCCCACCCGTCCTTGTCAAGGAACTTTGAGCCGATATCCATGTAGTGGACTCTGCCTCCCATCGAGCCGTTGAGGCGCGCGATCAGCGAGTTGACTTCGGCGACCTTCCGTCGCTGGAAACCGGCCTTCTCGCCTCGGGGGAATACGCCCAGCAGCAGGACCTGCGTGTCGCCGACCTGGACCGTCAGGCGGTCGGTGATCGCGGCGATCCCCTCGGCGATCTCCGCAGCGCTGTGGTCACCCCCGTTTGAGTTGTTCGTGCCAATCATCAGCACCACCAGGCGCGTCCTGGCCGCTCGCATCGCGTCCAGCAGCCCGTGGTCCAGCCGCCACAGCACGTGCTCGGTGCGGTCGCCGCCGATGCCGGCGTTCACACCGCCGCGCGGCTCGTAGCGGACCTTCCAGTCCTCGCGTCCGGCGCTGTCCCAGGCCTCGGTGATCGAGTCACCCAGGAACACCAGCCGGCCGGCGTTGACCGGCTTTGGGACGAGGCGCTCTGTCGTCCGCGGCGGGGGAGGGGGCGCGGGCGCAAACTGGCTCACGATCTCCCGGTGGCGCTGTTCCCATCCCGGTCCGCGCGACGCGGGCGCAGCGGCGGTCGAGGGGATGTGCGCCCCCCCGCTGCGCGGAGTCACCTGCTCGACGCTGACCCGCTGGCGGAACATCTCTTTTCCCTTCCCGTCGATCCAACGGGCCGTGATTGTCCCGGCGTCGGCGGTGACGGCCATGAACGCGTGCGGCTCGCCGCGGTCCCATACCACGTTCGGTCCGGGCACGTCCCACGATTCGACGATGTTGGCTCCCATTGGAGAAGCCGTCCACTCGTGCAGCGTGTACGGGATGCCGGTGAGCAGCGGCTCGCGCGGAGCGACCGGGTTGTACGGATGCGTCCTGTGGGCGCGGCTGCGGTGGATGTCCCCTCCGATGAGGATCACGCCGCCGATGTTCTCCAGCGCGATCGCGTCGACCAACCGTTTCCGCTCCTTGGGGTAGTACCCCCAGTAGTCGGTCTTGTCCGGGCGCACGGCGTCGTTCCACACCATGCCCGAGACCACCAGCTTGAAGGGCGCTCGCGACGAACGCAGACCGTCCAGCAGCCATTGCCACTGCGCCTCCCCCAGGAGCGTGCGCGTGTCGCCATTGCTGAACCAGCGGCAGTCGAGCATGAACACCTCGACCGGGCCGCGACGGAACGAGCTGTACACCCCGCCGCCGCCCCCGTCTGACCTGACGTCGCCGTCGCCGTACCGGGCGTTGGCGTGGTATTCGACGAACGCCTTGCGGCTGTTCTCCTTGTTCCGCAGACGCCCGTCGGCGTTGTCACTCCCGAAGTCGTGGTCGTCCCACACGGCGTAGAGGGGCACGCCCGAGCGGCGCAGCTCCGCCAGCTCGCGCACCGCGAAGAGGTTCCCGTACTTGGCACGCTGGACGGCCAGGTCGGTGGTGTCGATGTACGGCGTATCGCCGATCAGACAGAGGGCATCCGGCTTCGCTGCCGCGACGGCCGTCCACGCGGGCTGCAACCGGTCGACGTAGTCGTCGGTGCACGAGACAAAGACAACGGTGGACGCGGACAGCCCGTTGGGATCGGGCGCGGTCGAAAGGGTGCAGGACGCGGCGCCCGGGAGCGGGCGCTCGGCGGTGGAGGGGTTGACGACCGCCGACACCCGCGCCGTGAACGGCCGACCCGCGGGGAGGGCGCCGACGTTGAACGTCATGCACAGGTCGTTGTCGTCGGAGGCCTTGGCGTCGACGGTCGCGATCAGGGCGTCGTCGGCGCCGCACAGCCACATGCGATAGGCGCCCGGCGCCGCGCCGCGGGCCCAGACGGTGACGCTGTCGGGCGAGCAGTGCCCGGGGAACGGACCGTGCGTCAGGTTGCCCGCCTTCACCTCCCGCGACGCGGGCGTCGGCGTGCGCGGGTTGGGCTGACCGGCGCGCCTGATCTTGATGTTGCGGAACTCGACGGTGTCGCCGTGGTCTTGAAGGTCGATGTGCCCCTTCTTCTTTGTGTTGTAGTCCTTCATGCCCGGCCACTTGCTCGCGGCGTGGGCCTTCTTATACGCCTCCGAAGCGGTGTCGATGTCGACGACCTTGAATCCGTTGAGCCAGTGCTGGATTTTCGTCCCGTTGGCGACCAGGCGGGCGCGGTTCCACTCACCGGCGGGCCTGGAGACGTCCACGGAGCAGGGAACGATGTCGTAAAGCGTGCCGGCGCGGGTCTTTGGCTTCTTGCCGTCGTTGTGCTTTCCGTCGTCGAGGATCTGCATCTCCGGCCCTGTTTCCCAGGGATAGTTGTGGTCCTCGGTACACCGGTAGATCACGCCGCTGTTGCCGCCCGGGCCGGCGCGCCAGTCGATCATGAGCTCGAAGTCGTCGTACTGCTCGACGGTGACGATGTCGCCCCCGCCCTTGCCCCCCTCATGCCGGATCACACCGTCGGCGATGACCCAGCCTTCTTTAGGGAATTCGGCCTTCCTGTAGCCGCGCCAGTTGGCGGCTGTCCTGCCGTCAAATAACAGGCTCCAGCCGTCGGCCTTCTCCTCGTCGGTGAGCGTGTTGGCGGCGGCGTCGGCCGCCGTGGGCTTCCACTCAGCCGGCAGCGTTACCGCTCCCGTGGCGGCCCACTCGGCGCCCCGGCACAGCAGCGCACGGAACCCGGGGTTGGTCACACTGATTTTCTGCGCATCAGAGCCGGTCCAGACGTGCCCGAGCGGCGTGGCGAAGATGCGCCCCTTGCCGAACTCGAGGGTGATCGCCATCGGCTCGTTCGCGCCGGTGCCGCCGCTCTGCTTGCTGCTCATTGCCTGGGCGAGCAGGCGGTACTTGGAGCCCTGGCTGTTGACGAGCCCGTGGTAGAGCTCGTCGGCCGTATCGAATGACGCCGGCAGCCCGGCCATGATCGGATCGGCCGCGTCGACCGTGGTGACGGTGAACGTGTGGAATTGCCCGTGCCCCGTCCCTTCGCGCCACATCAGCGCGAGCATCTGCTCGTACTCCTTCCAGCCGCTGAAGGCGTTGTTGGCGGCGTGGATCGCGACCACGCCCGTCCCTTCGCTGACCGACTTAACGAAGCTCTTCTCGGCCGCGTCCCCCCACCGCTTGGCGGCCTGGGAGTCGTTGTAGTCGAGCACGAAGAGCTGCCACGGTTTGGCGGGCTTGGAGACAAGGGCCGTCGCCGGGTCATCGGAGATGGTGACGTCGAACCGCCCCGTGGATTCGAGCGTCTCGGCGTGGACGCGGCTGGTGTACTGCCAGTTGTGGTTGTTGCGCCCGGTGAGCAGCAGAGTGCGGATCGGCTCGTCGGCGTGCGCCGCGACCGAGAGGGCGAGAGAGGCGCACGCGGTCAGAAGGATTGTTCGCATGGTGGTTGATGGCGTGGCGGTGTTGAACAGCAGTGAAGACAGCGGCGTGAACGGCGCAGACGCACCCGTTCGGTCGTCAGACGCCGCCGGAACGGATGCGTTCCAGGAGGCGTTTGGTCGCCTTGATCCCTTCGGACTCTGACAGGCGTTTCCCCTCGTACTCGATGCCGACGTAGCCGTGATAGCCGGCGTTGAGCACGATCTTCATCATCCGGTGAAAGTCGACGACCTGGGCCTCTCCCGTCTCCGCGTCGAAGTCATACGACTTGGCGCTTACTCCCTTGGCCCAAGGCATCATTTCGGCGACGCCCTGGTAGCGGTCGTATTCCTTAGGGTCGAAGTTGCCAAAATCAGGCAGCGTTCCTACGCGCGGATGGTTCACCCTCTTCATCACGCCCGTGAGCCAGCGCCCGTTGCTCGACAGACCCCAGTGGTTCTCAACGATGACGTTCAGCCCATGATCGTCGGCGAAAACGCAGAGCCGCCGGAGGCCGTCCGCCGCCCGTTCCTGCTGCTGGTCCCACGTCCCGCTGCTCAGCGCGTTGACGCGGATCGAGTGGCACCCCAGCGCCTTGCCGGCTTCGACCCACTTGTAGTGGTTCTCGACCGCCTTGAGCCGCTTGACCGGGTCGGCGTCGCCGAGACTCCCCTCCCCGTCGCACATGATGAGAAGGCTCCGGACCCCCGCGTCGTCGCAGCGCCTGCGAAGCTCGGCGTTGTACGCGGCGTCGTTCTTCTTCCTGAAGAACGTGTTGACATACTCGACGGCGTCGATCCCGTACTCTTGCTTCGCCACGGCGGGGAAGTCGAGGTGGTCGAGGAACCCCGCTTTGAGCGTTTTGTTCAGCGACCATTGCGCCAGCGAGATGCTGAACGACCGGTCCGCCGGATAGTCACTCGGTTTGTCCAGCGCCTGGCTCGCCGGCCCGTCCCGCCGGCAAGCAGCAAGCGTGGCCGCGGCCAGGGACGTAGCAATAAACGTGCGACGCGAGACGCCAGAGTTGGGTTCCAGCCGGCCGGTCGTCACGGTGCAGCCTCCGGTGGGGCGGAACGGTCACGGCACCCGCATTTTCCGCCGCGGCATCCCTTGCTACGCCCGCCGGGGAGCCAGAGGTCGGCAAACGCCAGCAGCGTGAGGAGCGCGAACGCCGCGTGGAAGGCGCCGCCGCCGATCAGAAGCAGGTTGACCATGGCGTCGTTGGAACGGGCGAACCACATGCCCGCGAACTCGGCGGTGAGCCCGAGCCCGCAGAGTGCCGCCAGACCGCCCGTCAACCCCCGTGACCAGCGCGCAAACGCGGCCATCATCATCACCGCCAGCGCCATCAGGGCCATGCTGGGGGCGTGGGCATGAACCGAGACTGTGACCTTGTCGGCCGGCGTCGGGAGAACCTGGCGCGAGAACGCCACCTTCTTGATGTCGGCGGCGGAGTCAAGCTTGAGCGGATGAGCCTTGTCAGACGGCGCGCGGGTCGAGTGGCACTGGAGGCAGCTCGCGGCCACAATCTCCTTAGGCGACGCGACGCCCAAGTCGGGGTTGTCGTAGTCCTGCTCGATCTTTCCCGACGTGAGCCACGCCCTCAGCACCTTACGCTCGTCGTCCTTCAGGGCGGGAGGATGGCCCCTGTCAAGGGCCGCGAGCAGCGGGGACGGCGCGTTCAGGCCGTGGTAGGCGCTCTTGATGTCGTCAACCGTGAAGCCGGGCCGGTCGTCGCGCTTGTCGAAGTGGCCGCGCATGTGGGCGAGTCCGGCGAGCTGGCCGACGGCCAGACAGGCGAGCACGCCCGTCAGGCCCACCCGGTAGCCGAACCCAAGGTCACGGAGGCGGAAGCCGCTCATGGATCAGCCCTCCACCTTCAGGACGGCGGGGTCGATCTTGAGCTCGCCGCCTCCGCCCTTCTCGATCAGCGCCTGGTTCGCGAGGATGGAGATGATGGTCGAGCGCGCGCCGTCGGCTGCGCTGCAGGCCACTTTTCCCTGACCCGCCGCGGCCTTGATGAAGCTCTCCAGCGAGTAATAGAGCGAGGAGTTGGGCAGGCCGACGCCGTCCTTGAGCTTCCCCTGCTCGGCGAGCTTGGTGGCGCCGGCGATGAGCGTGATGCCGACGTCGTTGTGGAACTGCTGCTTGTTCGCGTAGACCTCCCACCCCTGCGTCGGCGCGTCGCTCTCCTTGAACATCCAGCCGTGGCTCCAGCCGAGCTTGATGGTGGACGACGAGCCGATGAAGATCTCCTCGCGTCCCAGGAAGCTGCTGCAAAGGGTGCCGAACCAGTTGAAGACGGCGCCGTCCTCGTAGGTAAACGCGGCGTGCACGGTGTCGGCGATCTCGCGACCGTCGTTCCACAGGCGGATACCGCCGGTCGCCCGCACCGACACGGGGAGCTGCCCCCGGTACCAGTGCGCGACGTCGAGCTGGTGCGACGCGATCTCGCCGATCATGCCCGTCGACACGCCCTTGTCCAGCCGCCAGTTCTGCCGCCGCTCCCGGTCGGCGTCGGGCGCACTGAACCGCCAGCTCGTCTTCTGCGCAAACTGGGCGCGCATGGCGATCATGTCGTTGAACGCGTCGGTTCTGAAGAACGAGCGGGCGAGCTGGTAGACCGGGTTTGCGCGCCCCTCAAAGCCCACCGCGAACACTTTCTTGCCCGACGACATCCCCGCGGCAGCCCGGGCGATCGCCTGGGCATCGGCGGCGGTGTGGGCGAGAGGGGCCTCGCAATAGACGTGCTTCCCTGCGGCGATGCAGTCCTCGGCGATCTGACGGTGCTGATGGGTCGGTGTCGCGATGATCACCGCGTCGAGCGCCTTGACGGTGCTGAGCATGGCCTTGTAGTCGGCGAACCCGTCGGCGCCGGCGGCCCGGCTCTTGCCCGAGGTAAGCCGGTTGTCGTCGGTGTCGCAGACCGCCACCACCTTGACCGATTCCATCGTCGCCAGCTCGGTGAGGATCGCCCGTCCTTGACGGCCGACCCCGATAAGCCCGATCGTCAGCGGCTGGTCGAGCCGCACGGCCGCCGGCAGGACAGACGGGAGGAGCGAAACGGCGGCCAGTCCGCCGGCGGCGGCGAGGAATTCACGGCGGTCCATCTTGGGGTGAATCAACGGCAAGTCCTTCTGGCTGAAATGGGGTTGGGGTGGGTCGGGCATATGAAGCCGCTGCCCGCGTTCACGTGGGCACGGTATCCGGTCGGAAACGCGGTGTCGGCGGCAAGGCACGGGTCAACAACCAGCGCGGTGGACCACGCGTCGCAGACCGCGGCGCTCGGACCGGAGACGGCCGCGCCGAGGGTGGTCGCCGAGCGCCCGGTGCGCGGGTCGAGGATGTGGCCCCGCACATCGGCACCGCGGCCGATGGTGCGCCCGGCGGGGGCGGAGACCCCGAGCGAAGCGTCGGTGAGGTCGACCGCCGCTCGGTCGTCAAGAGCGACGCGCCACGGGCCCCCAAGGGTAACGACGCTGCTGGTGCCCCCGTGCAGCAGTGCGCGGGTGACGCCGTGCTCGCGCAGCACCCGCGCGGCGCGGTCGAGGGCCCACCCCTTTCCGATGGCGCCGAAGTCGAGCGCGACGGGTTGAGTGAAGCGG
>DASPMT010000475.1:0-3078 GCA_035626935.1 Phycisphaerales bacterium
TCACCCGGATCACCTCGTCGTAGATCTTCGTGTCGAGGATGCTCGGCACGAACCCGGCGCCGATCCCCTGCTGGCGGTGGGGCGACGGGTCGCCGCCGGAGAGCACCGGGCTCTCGTTCGGCTCCACGGCGACGATGCGGAGGTCCGGCTTCCGCTCGCGCAGGTAGCGCCCGGCGCCGGTGATCGTGCCGCCCGTGCCCACGCCGGACACGAAGACGTCCACCCGGCCGCCGGTGTCGGCCCAGATCTCGGGGCCCGTGGTGCGGTAGTGGACGTCGGGGTTGGCGGGGTTGTCGAACTGGCGCGGCATCCACGCGCGGTCCCCCAGCCTTCCCGCGATCTCCTCCGCCCGCGCGATGGCGCCCTTCATCCCCCTGGGCCCCTCCGTCAGCACCACCAGGCAGCCCAGCGCCCGCAGCAGGTTGCGGCGCTCCACCGTCATGGTCTCCGGCATGGTGAAGACGCAGCGGTAGCCGCGGACGGCGGCCCACATGGCGACGCCCTGGCCGGTGTTGCCGGAGGTGTTTTCGACGATGGTGGCGCCGGGTCGGATGAGGCCCTGCTTCTCGCTCTCGTTGAGGATGTGGACGGCCATCCGGTCCTTGATGGAGCCGGTAGGGTTCATGTACTCGCACTTGACGAGCACGTTCGCGCAGGATGCGTCGACGACCTTGTTGAGCTTGACGAGCGGGGTGTTGCCGACCGCTTCGAGGATGGATGGCATGGAGGGCATCTGTTGTTCGTCTCCTGTGGGTCGCCGCTCTGCGGGAGCGGGGAGGGTACGGCGGAAAGCGAGGGGAAACTGAGTCGGCACGCACGGCCGCGCCCCGCTTTACCGTTGTTCCATGGGGTTTGATCGGGGTGAACACCCCCGGAACACTGCCTGCGGCCGGTTCGTAGAATCGCCGTGTCGCCCACGCGCGAGGAGCGGCTGGAGAAGCTGCTCAAGAAAGCACGGTCGCTGACGGACGTTCCTGGCGTCTACCTGATGAAGGACGCGGAAGGGACGGTTGTGTACGTCGGCAAGGCGTCGCGCCTGCCCGACCGGGTGAGCAGCTACTTCGTGCCGTCGGCGGACCTGGGGCTCAAAAAGGACCCGATGCTCGACGTTGTCGACGACTTCGACGTGATCGAGTGCGAGGGGGAGTGGGAGGCGCTGCTGATGGAGTCGCGCCTGATCAAGGACCTCAAGCCGCCGCCCCGGTACAACGTGCGGCTGAAGGACGGCAAGAGTTTCCCGTACCTGGCGATCACGCAGCGCGAGCCCTATCCGCGGGTCTTCGTCACGCGGAACCCGACCGACCCGGCGATCGCCGGCGCGAAACTGTTCGGCCCTTTCACCAACACCGGGGCGCTGCGCGAGGCGGTGCAGATGCTGCAGCGCGTGTTCAGGTTCCGCACCTGCGACCTGGAGATCGACCCCGGTGACGAACGGAACAGGTTCTTCCGCCCCTGCATCCTGCACGCGATCGACCAGTGCACGGCGCCGTGCGCCTCGAAGATCACGGTCGAGAACTACAAGGCGGACGTCGACCGCTTTGTACGGTTTCTCGGGAGCAAACGCAGCGCCATGGTGCGCGAGCTCAACGCCGAGATGGAAGCCGCGGCGACGGAAATGCGGTTCGAACGCGCGGCGGTGCTGAGGGACCAGATCAGGACGCTCGAGAAACTCGACCAGCGCGCGAGCATCGACGACGGGTACCAGCCCGAGACCGAGGTGGCGTCGGTCGACCCGGAGAAGGGGGGTAAGTCGCTGCAGAAGCTGTTGGGGCTCGACGCCCCGGTGCGGTGCATCGAAGGGTTCGACATCGCGCACCTGATGGGTGGGGAGACGGTGGGGAGCAAAGTGTGCTTCATCGACGGCCGGCCGTTCAAGGAGGCGTACCGCCGGTTCAAGGTGCGAACGGTGACAAACAACGACTTCGACGCGATGCGCGAGGTCGTCAGCCGTCGGTACCGGGACGCCGGCGAGGGACACGAGCTCTACCCCGACCTCGTCCTCATCGACGGCGGTCCGGGCCAGTTGGGCGCGGCGATGGACGCCCTCGGGCAGCTTGATCGAAAGCCCCCGCTGGTCGTGAGCCTGGCCAAGAAGGAGGAGCTTGTGTACTTGCACGGACGGCCGGAGCCGTTTGAGTTGTCACGGTCGCACACGGGTCTGAAGCTGCTGCAGGCCGTCCGGGATGAGGCGCACCGGTTTGCGCAGGCGTACCACCACATCCTGCGTCGCAAGAAGACGATCGGCGAGTGACCAGTACCGCCCGCGCTCACGGCGCCTCGCTCGTCGTCTGCTAATCAACGCACAGAAAAATTAGCGATACGAACGGTATCGCTCCACTTCCCCTGTTTAGGGGGGGGAGGCGGGGGCGAGAGGCTCGGATCGCGCCTTACTTACGGGCAACGCGATAGACCACGCCGTTCAAATCGTCGGTAATGAGCATCGCTCCGTCCTTGGCAAAGGCGAGGCCGCACGGCCGGCCAAACATGGTCGGAGAGCCGTCCTTCGCGCCGCGGGGATCGAGCCAACCGGTGAGGAACGGCTCGATGGCTTTGGGCTCCCCCGAGGGGTCAAAGCGAACCCGCACGACGGAGTAGCCGCTGGGGTCCTTGCGGTTCCAAGACCCGTGCATAGCGACAAATGCGTCGCCGACATAATCGCCAAGGGCTCCGAGCGCAGTGCAGAAGGCCATCTGCATCGGCGCCGCGTGTGCTGTGGTCGTCATCGTGCTGGGCGTGCACCGCGCCGCGTACGACTCCTTGCTCTCGCCGCGCGGCAGCTCGGAGGCGAGCGTGTCGTTGATCCGGTTTCGCTCGTAGACGACGGGCCACCCGTAGTCAGCGCCCGGCGCGATGCGGTTGAGCTCCTCGCCCTGCTCATCGTCGCCGAGCCAGTCGATGCCGTGATCCATGCCCCAGAGCTCACCCGTGGTGGGGTGCCACGCGAAGCCGATGGTGTTGCGCAGACCCTTGGCGAAGGGCGTCGGCTGCGGGGCGGCGTCGCCCGATTCCGGAAGTGTGATGGTGGCAAGCGTCGCGGCGAGCGGGTTGGGCTCCAGGCACGCGTTGCAGGTGCTGCCG
>DASPMT010000476.1:0-9870 GCA_035626935.1 Phycisphaerales bacterium
CGATGAAGCCGGCGACACCCATGGTGTTCGTGGGCTGCCTGACGTAGACGACGCTCGGTTGATCGGCCATCGGCGCCTCCTCTCGGAACGCGGAAGCGTACGGGAGCGGCGGTCAGGCGGCCCGGCGGGTGTGGTCGATCAGCACCTTGATGTTGCCGGCCCGGGCGGCCTCCAGCAGCGCTGGGGCCTCTTCGAGCGGGCCGCGCCTGGTGATGAGGGGGACAACCTGAACCGCGCCGCTGGCGAGAGCGCTGAGCGCATCGGGGATGTTTCCGCAGCGACTGCCGATCAGTTCGATCTCATTGATCACCAGAGGAGCGAGGTTGACCGGCTGGTTCCACGCGGGGTGGTTGGCGCCCGGAACGGGCGCTCCCAGGGGGATCCGGAGCGGGCTGATCGTCGATTTAAGGATGATCTTGCCGCGCGGCCGGACCATCGCCATGGCGGTGGTGAGACCGGCGGCGGTGCCGGTGCAGTCGACGACGACGTCCTGGTCCTGGCGGCGGCCGGCCTCGTCGATGTGGCGGTGCTTGATTCCCCACCGCTCGCAGAGCCCGTACTTCTCCGGGTGCTTGCCCAGTAGACGGACGGACGCGTTGAGGCGGGCCATGACCTGCACGGTGAGAAGGCCGAGCTTCCCGTCGCCCAGCACCGTGATGTACGGCTTTCCTTCCGCCTTGAACGTCTGGGCGGCGTGCAACGCACCGGCCAGTGGTTCGGCGAAGACGGTATGATCGTCATCTACACCTTGCGGCACCGGGTAGAGATTGACCAAGGGGATCGTGAAGCGCTCGGCGAAGACGCCGTCGCGCCCGCTCACACCCAGCACCGTGCGGTGACGGCAGTGACTGCTGAGCCCCCGTTTGCACATGTCGCAGGCGCCGCAGACGATGTTGATCGATCCGACGACGCGCTTGCCGACCAGCGCTTTCCTGTCGCGCAGGTGCTGGGGCGCGTCGTCTGGAATATTGACCGACTCGACGATGCCGACAAACTCGTGCCCCATTACGCCGGCGAAGGTCGTGAGGCCCTTGGCGATCTCGGTATCCGACGAGCAGACGCCGGTCAGGACGGGACGGACCACCGCCTCTCCCGGAAGGGCGACCGGGTCGCGCCAGGCGCGTTCGAATGTCACTGACGAACCGTCGAATCGGAGCGCGCGCAAGGGAACCTCCGGATGATCCTCTCTCCACACAGCGGGGCAGCGTGGATATCGGAGGTTGGCGGGCGCGAGTTAAGGATCACAGATCGATTCCGGGGATTCCGTCGAAGGACTCGCCAGCCTTGTCGATCAGCCGCCCGGCGGGCGGTAACCGATCGGCGTGCTGGCCGGCTCATTGGGGGGCGGCGGGATCAGCGGGATGTACTCCCACAGGTACTTGTCACGCTCGAAGTTCGGGTACAGGTACCGTCGCTGCCCGGCAAACGGGTTGGGGGTCGCGCTCGCCCACGTCTGCCAGCGCTTGGGTTCGTCACCCTCATCCACCCCGGTCAGCGTGCGGAGCGACTCGCGGGCGGTGCGTGAAACGGCCAGATCGTCGTCGTTGAGCGCACCGATCAGCATGTTGAGCACGCGTGGGTCGGCGTACTGCCCAAGCGCGCTGGCCGCGGCCTGGCGCGTGTCGTGGTCGAGCTCCCCCTGCGTGCGGGCCTCGACAAGCAGGAAACCGAAGCCGGAGCCAATCGGCATGACCGGCGTGACCAGGCCCGCGGGCGTGCGAGCCACCACTTGCCAGACCGGCAGCGGCAGGCTCGTGTCGTAGATACCCATCTCCCCGAGCAGGCCCCCGGCGGCCGCTGAGTCATCTTTCGACACCTGCGCAGCCGTCGCGGCGAAGCGCACTGCGTCGCCGAGCCCGCCCGGCGCAAGCACCCTGGTGCGAGCGGTGGCCGCCTCAGCCTCCGTCGCGGTCGTGATGATGCGGACCGTCGAACGCTCGTTCTGGTCAACGAGGGGCAGCAGGTGCGGGATCACCGCCGGGTTGTGCAGACGCTGCAGCGCGCGGGCCGCCGTCTGGCGGACGCGCGGGTCGTCGTGCTTCAACAGCGGGACGATGAGCATGGCATCAGCGGGCGACCCGTGAAATGCCAGCGCACGGGCCGCAACAGCACGAACGCCGATGTCCGGGTCGGTCTGCACCATCTCGCGGTATGCCCGCAGGTAGACGTCGGCGCCGCCCCATGGCGCGTTACTGATCCACGTAACGCCCTTGTACCGCCGGTCGGCGTCGAACGGGTCGGCCATCATTTGCGCCGCATCCGCCGGCGAAGGCGGCGCGATCAGCGCCAGGATGCCGTTGTCGGCGACCTTTTTACGGGTGGAGGCGTCCATACAGCCTCCCCCCGCGGCGGCGAGGGAGGCGAGCAGGGCGATCAGCACGAGGCGTGGCATCACCGGAGTGTACCGGACGGGAAGGGCGTGCGTCAGCCGGACATGCCGGTGCCCTGCTGGCGCATGGAGACCGGCACGCCGAGCACTTCCGAGGCGATGAACGCCGCCCGCCACTGCTGCGCGCTGGTCGGCATCGCGAACTCGGGCGGCTTAGGAGCCTGTGACTGTGCAGGCACAGTGCTCGCCTGCATACGGGCGATGGATCGTTCGCGCTGGTAGTAGCCCTCGTCGTGCCGCTCCTCGGCGCGCGACTCGACGCTCGATGTTTGCGGACGCGGACGCGGCTGCTGTTGCTGCTGGCGCTGCTTCTTTCCCTGCCGCTGTGGCTGCTGCGGACGCGGCTGCTGGAACGGGCGCTGGGTCGGCTCAATGGCACGGCGCTCGGGGCGCTGAGCCTGCGCAGGTGCGGGTGCGGGGCCGTTGATGACGATCACGGGGCCGCCCGGCCACAGTTCGCGGGTGATCGGCCCGCCGCTCAGGCCCCCGCCGGCGCCACCACCGCCGAGCTGCTGCGGCACGGGCGAGGGTGGTTGCTGAGCGTGCTGCTGCTCGCGTAAGCGCCGCAGGGCTTCCTGACGCTGGGCCATCAGTTCCGCCTCTTCACGCTGGACCTGGCGTTGCATCGCCGCGGCCTGCTCGGCCAGGGGGTCGCGTCCGGTCCGAAGGATGGCATCCCGGCGCTCGCGCTCGGCACGCTCAGCTTCCAGGATCAACTGCTTCTTCTGGTACCACCGATGGAGGGCCTGCAGGCCTCCGATCAGGAGCATGAAGAGGATGATGACCAGTTGAACCTTCATAACGCGTGAGGGTAGGGCCGGAGCCGTCGACATCGGAGGGCACCGGGCATCGCTCTACCATCGCGGCATGGTCGATCCGCTGATGGGACGGTGTGACTTTGGCGACGAGACGCTGCCCGAGGTGTTGCCTGCCGAGCCGTTCGGGCTTGTGATGGAGTGGATGCGCCTAGCGACGGAGCAGAAGTCGCAGCCGAACCCCAACGCGATGACGCTGGCGACGGTCGACGGCGGAGGCGTGCCGAGCGTCCGCGTCGTGCTGGCCAGGGGGGTGGACGCGGGCCGCGGGTTCGTCACGTTCTACACCAACTACCGCAGCGCCAAGGGACGGGCGATCGGCGCCGATCGCGGCGAAGCGGGCGCCCGGGTCGCGCTGGGGTTTTTCTGGGACGGGCTGGACCGCCAGGTTTCCATCCGGGGGAGGGCGGCGCTGTCACCCGGGCACGAGAGCGACGCCTATTTCAACCGCCGCCCCGTCGCGTCGCGCATCGCGGCCTGGGCGAGCAACCAGAGCCAGACCATCGCTTCACGCCCCCAGCTGCTGTGCCAGAACGAAGAGGCCGAGAGGCGCTTCGGCTACCGGCGTGGAATGAGCGCAGCGGCGGAAGCGGAGCTCCAGGTGCCGCGACCGGCTTGGTGGGGCGGGATCCGTGTCTACGCCGAGAGCGTGCAGCTCTGGCGCGGCAACCCGCACAGGCTCCACGACCGGGCCGAGTGGACCCGCTCGCTCACAGCCGAGACTGTGGACGGCGTGCCGGGGTTTGCGGGCGGAGCATGGAGCACCGCGCGGCTGCAGCCGTGAAGAGCGCCTGCGCCTACGGCGAGATCGTCACGGCGACCGGCTTACGCCGGTAGGCAAGGTTGCCGAGTTGGCCGCACGCGGCCATCTGGTCTCGCCCCTTGGTGCGGCGGCGCTTGGTGTACACGCCGTGAGACGTGAGCCGCGCAACGAACGCGTCAACGGACTCCTCACTCGGCGCGGGCCAAGGCGACCCCTCCCGCGGGTTGTACGGGATGACGTTGACCATGCCGGTGAGCGGAGGTGTCTTGGCGCCGTCGCCCTTTACGTACGCGGCGAGCTGATCGGCGTGTTCCGGGGCGTCGTTGACGCCGGGGATGAGGACGTACTCAAGGCACAGGTGCTTGCCGGAGTAGAAGGGCCACTTCAGCAGCGCCTCCCGCAGTTTCGCCAGCGGCATCGCGCGGTTGACAGGCATGATCCGGGAGCGCACCTCGTCGTTCGGGGCGTTCAGCGAGATCGCCAGTCCGATGCGGTGGTTGCCGGGTTTGTTGACGTAGTCGGCCAAGCGCGTGATGCCGTCGATCCGTCCGACCGTCGACACGGTGACGCGGCAGGCCGCGACGGCGGGCCCGCGCTGATCGGTGAGCACGTCGATCGCCTGCGTGACGGCGTCGAGGTTGTCCATCGGCTCGCCCATGCCCATGAAGACGATGTTGCGGATCTCCGCGTCGCGGTCGGGCCGCTCCACAAGCCACCGTGCCGCAAACCACTGCTGCACGATCTCCCATGGCTGAAGCGAGCGCACGAGCCCCATCTGAGCCGTCTGACAGAAGCCGCACCCCATGGCGCACCCGACCTGCGACGAGACGCACAGCGTGTAGGCGCGGATGCGACGCTTGCCGATCATCGGGATGAGCACCGACTCGGTCTCGAGCCGCTCCTCCGCCCGGCGCCCGGCGACCCATTGCGTGAACTTGACGACCGTTCCCTCACCGCTGTCGCTGGTCTGCACGCGGTTGACTTCGCCGACAGGGACCTCGAGCCCCGTCCGGTCGCCGGCACGGAAGATCGCCGCGTACCGGCGCAGAACCGCGGTATCGCCGCCGGGCACGACGCGCGGGAACGCGAGGCGGAACTGCTCGGCCGTGAGGCCGAGGGGATGGGGAGTCGGGACGGTCACGGGGAGCAAGGATAGGAGTCGGGGCTAACGGGGACCCTCCGTGCGGAGCCGGGCGACGACCCCGGTCTGGTAAAGCACCGCAGCACGAACGGCAAGGGCAGCGGCCGCCAGCAGGAGAAAATGCGCGCTCGGTGCGTCTCGACCCGGGTGCCTGTGCCAACTCGACACCGACGTCCACGCGAGCCAAGTAATCCACATGACCAGAGCCGTCGCGACCCACCAGCGCAGGCGCTTGGGCCAGACCATCGAAGCGGCGGCGATGGCCGCGCAGCAGGGTGCAAACTCCTCGAACAGCCAGCCGGAGCTGGAGTAGGCGTCGCTGACGCCGACCGATGCGTTGCGCCATCCCGCCTCGAACCCTTCCACGCGCGCGTACCGCCACGCCGTACCCAGGAGATTAGAGCTCGCCCAAAGAGGGGGTACGACCAGGAACACCGCCCAGATGAGCGGCAGGCGGCCGAAGACAATGAACACCAGCGTGCGTCGGCGCATCACCGTTCGAACCCGCACACCCGAATTACACTCCGGACAACAAGCGTCTGCGGGCACGCCTGCCAAGCTGTACCTGCACCCGGCACACGTTGGCACCCTGACCGTGCGCACGATGCGCCGCAGCCGCAGGAGGGCGAGTAACGAAATCGACAGTGCCAGGGAGATCCACGCGCCCACGAGCAGGGCTCCTCTCACCTGCCTGTTCGACGGCCAGCCTCCGGGAGTTGCCAAAGAAGCCGATCACAGGAACAGACATGGCCTGTCGTTCGCTACCATCCTCCCGCATGGACGCTCCGGTCGGCAACGCGGCGGGCGGGCTTTCGGGCGTGGACGCCCAGCTCTACCTGCACCCGCAAACGCTGGCCCGGCTGGGGTCGCTGGAGCTCCGCGCCAAGGCGATCGTCGAAGGGGTGATGAGCGGCGCGCACAAGTCGCCCTACCAGGGCTCGAGCGTCGAGTTCGCCCAGCACCGCGCGTACGCGCAGGGCGACGACCTCCGCCGGCTGGACTGGAAGGTCTTCGGCCGCACCGACAAGCTCCATATCAAGCAGTACCGTCAAGAGACCAACCTTGATCTCGTGCTGCTTGTCGACTCTTCCGGCTCGATGCGCTACGGGTCGCGCACCTTCGGCGAAGCGAGCGGCGAGGGAGCGAAGGCCGCGCTCGACGGGCGTACCAACTGGAGCAAGTTCGATCACGCCACGGCCGTGGCCGCGGCGATGGCGAGCATCAGCCTCAAGCAGGGCGACCGGGTCGGCGTGGTCGTCTACGCCGACGAGGTGCGGCGCTGGGTGCGCCCCAGCAGCGCGCCGGGGACCTGGCGGCAGATCGTCGGCGCGCTCGCGACCAGCCCCATCGAGAAACCGACGAACCTGGGGCGCGCGGTCGACCAGGTGCTCGGAAAGCTGAGCGGGCGCTGCCTGGTCGTGGTGATCAGCGACCTGTTCCAGGACGCGGAGGAGATCCGCGCCGCGCTGGCCCGGCTGAAGTTCCGCGGTCACGACGCGATCATCGTCGAGGTGCTCGACAGGCAGGAACGGGAGTTTGACCTGCGCGACGAGCTGCCCCTGCTGGGCCTGGAGGGAGAGCAGGAGATCAAGGTCGATCCGCGCGCGATCCGCAAGGAGTACCTGGCGGCGCTGGAGCGGCACCTCGACGAGGTGGGGCGCGTGACGCGAGGGATGGGCTTTGATTACATGGTCGTGAGCACGCACGACTGGCTGGGCCCGCCGCTTTCGGCGTTCCTGGCGTCGCGGCAGGCGAAGATGAAGAAGAGGCACTAGGCATCGCGCGGCGGAAACCAACGAAGTAGAAGGCATTGGGCGTACTGCATGCGGGCATTCTGGTTGGCGGGCTGGCCGCGGTGGCGCTGCCGATCATCATCCATCTCCTGCTCAGGCGTCGAAAGAGGCCGATGGAGTGGGGCGCGATGCGGTTCGTGCTCGAGGCGTACCGCAAGACGCGCCGGCGCACCAACCTAGAGCGGTGGCTGCTGCTCGCCTGCCGGTGCCTGCTGGTGGCGGCGTTGGCGGTCGGACTGGCCCGTCCGCTGGTGGCGGGACGTTCCAGCGAGGGACGAGGCGGCCGGACCGTGTGGCTCGTGCTCGACGACGGTCTTGTTGCTCAGACGAGCGAAGACGGAAAAACCGACCTCGCCCGGGCGATCGAGCGGTGCAAAGGCGTGCTCTCCACGCTCGGCGCTGGCGACCGCGCAGCCGTTGTGCTGGCAGGCGTGCCGGCCCGAGGCTTGGTGGTGCCGCCCAGCGGCAACCTGGCGGGCGTGCGCTCGACCCTGGAGAGCCTGACACCCACCGACACACCCAGCGATTGGCCCGGCGTCCTTGGCGTCCTCGGCGAGGCGATCGCGCACGATCGCTCGCAGCGAGCCGACACCGACGCGGATGAGGACGTCGTAGTGGTGGCGCAGGGCGCACGGGCGGGGGCCGGACGGATCGGTGAGCCCCTTGCACGGCTGCCCGCCGGCGTGCGAGTCGTGCTGGCGGAACCTTCGGCGCGAGCTCCGGTCAACATCGCGGTGACCGGCGTTCGCGCGTTGCGCCCCGTGCTCATTACCGGCGGCGAGGGAAGTGAAGCGGCGCAGACGGTGACGGTGTCGCTCCGACGGTTCGGCGAGGGTGTGGAGAAAGCGGCGGTGACGCGCGTCAGCGTAAGGCTGGCGGGCCAGGACGGCGCGTCCAGCACGGCGTCGGTACCGTGGGCCCTGGGGCAGCGCGAAGCTACCGCAACCATGGTCATCGACAGCCCGCGTGCGCCCGCGAGCGCTGGCGCCACGGGCGGCGCGGTGGTCGTCGCGGAGACCGAAGGCGGTGACGCCGTCAACGGCGACAACGCCTGGCGGCTCCCCGTCGTGCAGCGCGAGGCCCTCAGAGTCGGAGTGCTCGCCGATTCCTCGGCCCGCGGATCGGTTGTGAGCGGCGGAACGGCGGATCGGTTCAGGCCCGGTCAGTGGCTCAGCTTCGCTCTCCGCCCCAGCGAGTCGGCGGCCGTGGACTTAGTGGATATCGAGCCCGGAGCCATCGATGCCGCACGCCTGGCGGGGCTTGACGCGGTTGTCGTGCTCTCACCGGACGCGATCCCGACGGGTGACGGGGCGGCGAACGGTTGGCTGCGCCTGAAAGAGTTTGTCAGCCAGGGTGGCCTGCTTGTGGTCACGCCCGCGTTCGAGGCGGCGACGCAATCGTGGCCCGAGGCGATGTCCTCCGGCCTTGGCGTTGCCTTGTCCCTCGGGCGCGCGCCGCGTGAATACCCGGTCGATGCGCCCGGCCGGCTCAGCGGGGCGGCGCCGTCGGACCTGGCCGCGGGCGCGGACGTGCTGGCGACGCTGCGGGGAGAACTCGATGTTCTCGCCCGCCCGGTCGCCGTGACCAGACTACTGGCCCCGCTGGAGGACGGCGAAGCGCGCGAGGACGTCAAGGTGCTCCTGCGCACCGCTGACGGTGCGCCGTTTGTGACAATGGTGACGCGCAAGGGAGACACGTCCGCCACTGCCGCGGGTGCGGTCGTTTATCTATCGGCCGCGCTCGACCTCCGCTGGACCGATCTGCCGGCCAAGCCCTTGATGGTGCCGCTGATGCAGGAACTCGTGCGGCAGGGCGTCGGCAGGGCCAGGCCGGTGTTCGCCACGACAGCCGGAGCAAGGGCGGCCGCCCCTGACGGGGCGGCGGAGTTGCGGCCGATAGAGAAGAGTGCCGACAGAGCGACGCTGGCGCTCAACGGCAGCGGCTTGACCGTCGAACCGGTGCGGAGCGCCGGCGCGTGGCGCGCGGTGGACGCTCAAGGAGCAGAGCGGGGGATGGTCGCGGTCAACGCACCGGCCGACGCCGATACGACACCGGTCTCTCGCGAACGGATGGCGGCGTGGATGACGGCTGCGCTCCCGGAGAAGCCCAAAGGGGCGGAGCGGCCACCGGAAGTTGAATGGGCTGGCGACGATACCTGGAGGCGGGGACTGGACGCGGTAGACGCCAATAAGGCCCGTGTCGGCACGAGCTCGCTGCTGCTGCTGGCGGCGCTGCTGTGTGCCCTGTGCGAGGTGCTGCTGGCGCGGATGGCGAGCGCATCCGCGGTGCGCAAGGGAAAGGGGTTGGCGCGTGGGTGACTGGATCGCCAGAGCGCTGTCCGGGGGGTCGCCCGGCCTTGATCCCGACTCGCCGCTGGTGCGTTTCGAGTTCGCGCACCCGCTGGAGGTCTGGCACTGGGCGGTGGTCGTTGGGGGCGCAGTCTTGCTCGGATGGTGGAGCTACTCGAGGCTCGAAGGGTCTCGCTGGGTACGCACCGCGGCGGGTGCGGTACGCGCCGCCGTGCTCTTGATGCTGGTGGTGCTGCTTTGCGGGCCGCGTCTGGTCGAAGTGAAGGAGAACGTGGAACGCGACTGGGTGCTGGTGCTTATCGATCGATCGGCGTCGATGGGTATCGTCGACGCCCCGGGCGGCGGAGCGTCGCTGCGGACGCGCGAGGCGCAGATGCGCGCGGTGCTGGAGAAGGCCTCACCCGCCTTCGCAAAGATGACCGCGGAGCGGACGGTGAAGTGGCTGGGATTCGACGCGGGCGCGTACGACCTCCCGATGGCCGGCGGCACGCGGCCGCTGCTGGAGGATCCCAGGGGACGCCGGACGGACCTTGGGGCCGCGATCGAGGCGGCCCTGGCAAAGGGCGCGGCTCGCCCGATCGCCGGTATCGTTGTGCTGAGTGACGGGCGCACCACGGGCGGCTCGGCGCTGCCGCGGACGCTCGTGAAACGTCTGGCGTC
>DASPMT010000477.1:0-8661 GCA_035626935.1 Phycisphaerales bacterium
CGCGGAGAATTGGCCTGCGGTGCGCGTGGCGCGCCGGCTCTTCAGGCTGCCGTACATGGACGCCAGGATGTCGCTCCGTTGGAAGGACGGACGTGTCGAGTACGAGAGCGTGCGCACGCATCGCGGTGAGCCGCCGGCGGAGTTCCGCGGCTCGTACCGGCCGACAGGGCCCGCGGCCAACGCCAGCCCGGGCACGCTGGCGTACTTCCTTGCCGAGCGTTACTGCCTGTACGCGTGCGGCTGGAGGGGGGATACGCGCCTCTTCCGTTGCGATATCCACCACCGGCTGTGGCCGCTGCGGGAGGCGGAAGCGGAAGTACCGGTGAACTCGATGGCGACCGCCGCCGGGGTGACCGTCCCGGCTCGCTCGCCCCACTTGATGTTCGCCGAGCGGCTTGACGTGGCGGCGTGGTGGCCTGAGCGGGTGCGGGACTGAAGCCCCGGCCTCCCTGTCTGGTGGTGGTGCGGCAGCCAGGGAACGTCTTCGACCGCCCCGCTGCGCAGCGGGATCTACCCTCACGGCATGGCATCAGAGTTCAAGCTCGCGACGCTGGCCAACGGCCTCACGATCATCGCCGAGGCCGACCCCCACGCGCACACGGCATCGGTGGGGTTCTTCGTGCGCACAGGGGCGCGGGACGAGAAGACCGAGGTGATGGGGGTGTCGCACTTCCTCGAGCACATGATGTTCAAGGGGACTGCGCGACGCTCGGCCGACGACGTCAACCGCGAGTTTGACGCGATGGGAGCCCGGGCGAACGCGTACACCGGGCAGGAGATCACCGCGTTCTTCGCGTCCGTGCTGCCGGAGCAGCTCCCCAAGGCCACCGACCTGCTCGCCGACATGATGCGGCCGGCGCTTCGCGAGGCGGACTTCGATACCGAGAAAGGCGTCATCCTCGAAGAGATCGCGATGTACAAAGACGAGCCTTTCTGGGTGCTGTACGAGCGGCTCATGGAGGCTCACTTCAAGGACCACCCGCTGAGCCACCGCGTGCTCGGGACGACCGAGTCGATTACCGCCCTGCGCGTCGGGCAGATGCGCGACTACTTCAACCACCGCTACTCGGCCGACACCACGACCGTTGCCATGGCCGGGCGCGTGGACTTCGACGCCGCCGTAGAGCAGATCGGCGCCCTGTGCGGGTCGTGGCCGCGCACGGGCGCGGAGCGCGACGAGCGCCGGCCGAGCTACGGGCTGGGCACGATCGATCTGAAAGACGAGCGTCTGAGCCGGGCGTACCGGATGCAGATCTCCGAGGCGCCTGCGAGCGACGACCCGCGCCGGTACGCGGCGTCGGTGCTCGGCGAAGTTCTGGGCGGTCAGGACAACAGCCGGCTTCACTGGGGCTTGATCGAGCCGGGCATCGCGGAAGAGGCGTCTGCGAGCTACGACCCCCGCGACGGGGTGGGGGATTTCCGCGTCATGGTGGTGGCCGAGCCGGACGCGATGGAAGAGGCGTGGGCGGTCGCCGACCGGGAGATCAGAGGGCTCGCGGCCGGCGTGACGCAACGCGACGTGGACATGGTGCGCGCGAAGATCGCGACCGGGGTGACGGTGGCGGGCGAGAAGCCGGAGGGGCGTATGCACCGCATCGGCCGGCTGTGGACGCTCAACCGTGAGTACTCGACGATGGCGCAGGAGCTTGAGCGCGTCAACGCGGTGACCGCCGAGGATGTGAGGGCGCTGCTCGCCGAGTATCCGCTGGCGAGGGCGACGATGGGAACGCTGCGCCCTTGACTTGCCGGCCCGTGTGCGCCCCGTGTGCCGGCTCGCTCACGCCGCGGCCGACTTGGGCACGAAGACGCGCAGCACGTTCGAGCCGGCCTTCTGGGCCGACGCGAGCGCGCGGTCGATCGTCTCGAACACGACCTCGACGTTGGTGAAGCGGTCGCGCGTCGTCGTGTCGAGCGTGACCAGGCCGGCCGACACGGTGACGTGCATGTCGATCGCGATAAGGCCGGGCGGCTTGATGCGGAGCGGCGCGGTCGCGACGGCCCCTTTGAAGCGCTCGGCGTGCTTGGTGCCGGTGATGCGGTCGGTGCCGCCCATAAGCACCGCGAACTTGCCGCGCTCGAAGCAGAAGCAGACCGCGTTGTACGGCTCGACGGTGGTGCGGAGAGTGGCGGCGAGCTGGCTGAGCATCTCGTCTGCGTACTCCACTCCCTGCTGGACCTCGATGTCGGCGAACTGGTCGACGGCGAAGACGCCCATTGAGAAGGGTCCGCCGCCCGCCTGGAACTGCTCGACCGTCGCGATCATGTTCTGGTTGAGGATGCGGCGCGACGGGAGCAGCGTGATCGTGTCGGTGTCCTCTCCGCCGATCGGTGTGTCGTCGGTCTGACCGCCCGGACCGAAGGGCACGGTGACGGCCAGGAGCTGCTCGTTGGCCTGCTTACGGACCGCCTCGGGATCGCCGAACGACCCCGCGTCGACGTCCAGCAGCTTGGCGATCTCCTTGGCGCCGGCGGAGATCTTGTTCATCACCGCGTCCGCCTGCATCGGCGACAGGCTGAACCACTCCTGGGCCTTGGCGTAGTAGCGCTTGAGGGCCACACCGCTCTCAGGCGCGGAAAGGACGTCGGCGGCGATGTTGCCCAGGCCGACGGCCTGGCAGATCTCCAGGTATTCCTGTGGTGCTGCGGTGGGGCGCTCGTGGAACTTGATCGGCATCGAGAGCTCGGGGGGCAGCTTCCAGCGGCTGGCGAGCATGGCGCCGATGTCGGCGTGGGTCATCTCGAGGTCGGCCAGCTCAACCCGTGCGAGCTGGCGGTGGTCGTCGCCGACCTGATCGAGGATCATCCCGTATTCCTCGCCCAGCGCCTCGAAAAAGGCGACCATGCCGACGTCCTGCAGCAGGCCTGCGAGAAAACACTCCTCGTCGTGCCCGGTGCGGGACTCGGCGGCGATGCACTTGGCGGCCACGCCCGTGAGCAGGCCTCGACGCCAGTACGCCTTGTAGTCGAAGCCGCCGCTGTTGGAGCGAGTGAGGCTGGCGACGAGCGAGAAGCCGAGCGCGAGGGTTTTGACGGCGTTGAGCCCGAGCATGACGATCGACTGGTTGATCGTCGTGCACGGTTTGCTGAGGCCGTAGAACGACGAGTTGACGGTCTTGAGCACCTTGCCCGACAGGCCCTGGTCGTTGGTGATGACCTCCGCGATCTCGCGCATGGACGAGCGGTTGCTGCTGGTCAGCTCGATGACGCGCATGGCCACCGCGGGCATGCTTGGCAAGCGGTCACATTTCAGCACCCTGTCGAGCAGTTCTGGGTTCATGTCGTTGGCTCTCGTGACAGGCCGGAACGAAGGGCCGTGCCTCGCATTCATCGTCAACGACCTTGCCCCGCTTGACCGCAAATGCCCTCACCCCCGGGTTTTGCGCGTCAAGGAAGGGAAGACCAGCCCTAAGGTGTGGGGGGTGGTCCCGATCAACGTCCGGATATACGCCGCCAGCAGGCGGCTTGCGCGGCTGACATCCTCGCCGCTGGCGGACCGCGGGTCGACCACGGCGGTGAGCGTCGTCTTGCGGACGGGCCACGACTCCATCTTGCGCCCCTCCGCGGTGGTCGCAGGCGCTTGCGCGGGTACCACGCCGCCGAGTTCCGGCACAAACTGCGCGACGGGTGCATCGGAGAGCGGCGCGCCGGTTGCCACGTCTCGGTCGATCACGGGTGTATAGCCGCACGCCAGCAGCAGCGCCTTCTGGTAGCGCAAGAGCGGCCCGTCGGTCGAGGATCCTGGCTGGAGGGCTCGCAGGAGCTCGAGAAGGGCGTCGAAAGCGTCAGGGTGCGGGTCGTGATCGAGGATCATCCGCACCACAAGCTCGGCGGCATAAAGACCGGCGTGATAAACCCGCAGCGACTGACGGAGAGCGGGGAAATGCTCCACCAGGTGCCACTCGGTGAGGAGCGCCAGGTCATTGGCCGGCTTGATGATCAGCCCCACCTCGGCTCGCGTCAGCAACTCGATACCGCCGCTGAAGGGGGTGTTGGGCCTGCGGCTCCCCTTCGCGATCGCACGCACGAGGCCGTGGGTACGGGACAGAATCGAGACCGTCTGGCTGGTCTCCGACCAGTCCCACTGCCGCACGCAGATTGCCTGATCATGCTCGGCCGGCACACGGGAGGGTACGGATGAAGGCCGCCGGAGCGAGCCGTTCTGAGCGGCGCCCTCGGCATCAGGTTCTCCTACGCTCGGCCGTGCACTTTGACCTGCTGGACCAAGTCCTAGAGCAGTCCGAGTCCCGGATCGTCGCCGTGAAGGCGGTGAGCCGCGCTGAGGAGTACCTGCAGGACCACTTTGCAGGCTTCCCGGTTCTGCCCGGTGTGCTGATGATCGAGGCGCTGGTCCACGCCGGGCGGCGATTGGTGCGGCGATCGGGGACGGACAAGGTCCCCGGGCGGCTGGTGCTGGGCGGGGTACGGGCGGTGAAATACGGTCGATTCGTCCGGCCGGGCGAGAGCTTGATCGTTGAGGTAACGCTGGTGAAGGAGGAGGGGGGTGTGTACGAATTCAAAGGTGAGGGACGGGTGCGGGGCGCTGACGGTGTGGAGGTGCCCGACGCGACGGCGGTCGCGGGGCGGTTTTCGCTGCGCCCCGTGAAGATCGGCTAACCGGTGGACACAAGGTTTGTAACGGCTAACATCGCACGGACCGGCACCCGGGTGCTTTCCGAGGACATTCGACGATGACACGTGACGAGATCTTCAGCAAGATTCAAACGGTCCTGGTTGACGCTCTGGCGGTCGACGAGGAAGAAGTGACGCCGCAGGCGTCGTTGGTGCGCGACCTGGGCGCGGAGTCGATCGACTTTCTGGACATCGTGTTCAAGCTGGAGCAGGCGTTCGGCTTCAAGATCGCTCAAGGGGAGCTGTTCCCCGAGAACGTCGCGCAGGACCCTCGGTTCGTCAAGGACGGGAAGGTGACGACGGAGGGGATGGCGGCGCTCAAGGCTCGCCTGCCGCATGTCGACTTCACGAAGTTCGAGGCGAACCCGGCAATCGGCAAGGTGGGAGACCTCTTCACCGTCGACTCGCTTGTGACGTTCGTCGAGAACAAGCTGGGCAAGTAGACGCGAGAGCGAAGCCGCCTATGCGCTGGATGTGGATCGACCGCGTTATCGAGCTCGTACCGGCGAAGCGCCTGGTGGCGATCAAGAACGTCTCGCTCGCGGAGGAGCACCTCCACGATCACTTCGCGGCCGACGCGGAGCGCGGCTTGCCATCGCTGCCCGTCATGCCCGCGTGCTTCATCATCGAAGGGATGGCCCAGTCGGGCGGCGTGCTCTTCGGGCACGCCAACCGGTTTGCCTACAACGTCGTGCTCGCGAAAATCAGCCGGGCTGAGCTGACGCGTGACGCGACGCCGGGGTGCACCCTCCGCTACACGGCTGAGATCGAGCGGCTGGACGCGGCGGGCGCGTCGGTCAAGGGGACCGTCGAACTGCTGGACCACGCCAGGAGCGCGGGTGGCTTCGAGCGCATCGGCTCGATCGAGCTGATGTTCAGCAACCTGGACAACTCCATGGGCGGCGGCGCGGGGCTCGGACTGCCGCCGGGCAACTTCGTGTTCGGTGAGGGATTCCAGACGCTCCTTCGGACCAGCGGGTTCTGAGGCCCGCGGCTGGCGGATGCCTGTGTCGCGGGGCCGAGCCCTCTTTTCCGCTTGGAGCCGCTGGTCTGTTAGGCGTGCATCGCGAGCTGCGCCCATCCCACGGCCACCGGCGCCGCCGAAAGGACGATGGCCGCGAGCGCAACGAAGCGACCGGTGCGTGGGCGGCGCTCGGCGACAAACTCGCAGATGCAGACCACCAGCATGACGCTGGCGTACTTCATCACCAGCAGCCCGCCCGGTCCGGATGCCTGCAGCACGGCGTTGGCGATGCCGTTGACCTCGCGCCCGCCGAGGTTCAGGATGACGACCGTCGTCACCAGATCGAGCGTGGCCAGAAGGATGTACCAGAAGTAGAGATGGCCGAAGGCGAGGGTGCGTTTGATCAGCGGCATCGCCACCGCCGACGTTCCGCGGGCCTGCACCTCATCCGTCCGCACGCGATCTTGATTCCAGTGTTTCACGGGCCACCCGTTCAAAGAGTCTCTCGGGCGCGGCGGTACCGGTCCAGAGGCGGAACTGTTCCGCCGCCTGAGCCGTGAACATGGCGAGCCCGCTGATCGTCTTTCGCTCCTGCCTCTCTGCCTCCATCAGCAGGGGGGTGCGGAGCGGGTTGTACACGACATCTGCTACGACGCACGACGGCGGCAGGTTCCGTAAAACCCCTGCCTCGATCGGCGTGCCGGATGGATCGGGCCCGCCGGTCATACCGACGGGTGTGCAGTTGACCAACGCGCCGATCTCTTCGTCGGCGACGGCGACGGCATCGGTGGCAGCGATGCCGGGCAGTGCGAGGTCGTCCACGAGCTTCTGCGCGCGGCTGATGACGCGACTGACGATCTTCACTTTCCACCCCGCGGAAGAAAGCGCCGCGGCCAGAGCGCGGGTCGTTCCGCCCGACCCGAGGATGGCCGCCGAGCGAATCTGGACGCCGTCAAGCAAGGCGGCGGCGGCGGGCGCGTCGGTGTTACGGACATCGATGCGGACGGGCTCGCCGAGGCTGTCACGGATCACGGCGACGGTGTTGGCGGCGCCGCACCGGGCCGACAGGGCGTCGAGGGTCCAGCGGTCGTCGCCGTCCTGCACCATCTGGCGGGCGAGGCGGACCAGGTGCTCCTTGTGCGGGAGCGTAACAGAGCAGCCGCCGAAGTTGAGGCGCGGATGGTCGATGAACTCCAGCAGTGTCGCCTTCAGCGGCTCAAACTCGGGCGCGATCGGCAGGGGGATGTAGACCCCGTCGTGCCCGACGGCCTCGAAGCCCGCGTTGTGCACGGCCGGGCTGAGCGAGTGCTCAACAGGCCAGCCCATCACGCCGTAGACCGCGGTCTGCGAGCGGACCGAGCGGAAGCGGTAAAGGTTCAGGAGGTCGTTAACCGTCGGCTGTCCCGGCGCCGTCGCCGCGCTGCGGTTCAGCGCAGCGAACGTGAGGAACCCGCCGAACTTCCCTGCCAACACACGGGACATCAGGCCGAACGAGCCCATCCCCAGGCCGATCATCGGCTTGGGGCACTCGCCGATCAGGTCGAGCAGCTCAAGGTTGTCACGAGTGGAGCGCATCCGGTAAGCGATCTTGACGACGCGGCAGGCGGGCTCCTCCGCCATCGCCGAACAGCGGCGGATAAGGTCGGCCGGGCGCGTGTTGAAGTCGTGGTAGGACAGGATGAGCCGGGTGACGGTGTCCCCCGCACGTTCGGGGCGCTGCACGGCGATGCCGATGGCGCGGTGCGCGTCGGTGCTGGTGCCGTAGCGCTCGTGCTCGATGTCGATGAAGCTCGGTGAACGGTGACCGTTCCCGGCGATCGAGCCTGCCCGTTCGAGCATGGTCAGCCGTGCTTGCTCGGGCCCGTCGTACTGCCCGCCTTCGAGCGCGGTGCGGCAGGTGAGGATGCACGGCGAAGGGCTCGCGGAGACCAGCCCGATGACCTCGTCGATCGTGGCTCCTGCCACGGTGTCCTCGCGCCCCGTGAACCAGCCGTCGACGCGGAACTCAACCAGGTCCGCCCCAGCGTCCTTTGCCTGGCGGGCCGCGGCCAGTGCCGAATCGGCGGCGGTCACCATGATCGGGACGCAGACCAGGGCCATCGGTTGAGCATACGGGCCTAGCCGGATTGTGGGAGCGGCGCAGGAATGAACCGGCGCTCATTCTTCGTCGAGCGACGCGGCGGCCCCGGTGCCGGCAAGATGGCCGCTCGCCCACGCCCACTGAAAGTTGAACCCGCCGATGCGCCCGTCGACGTCGCAGACCTCGCCGCAGATGTAGAGCCCCGGGCATGCGCGGCTGGCCATCGTGTCGAGATGGAGCTCAGAGAGCGGCACGCCGCCGGCGGTGACCTCGGCGAACGTGAAGCCGCGACTGCCGGTGACCGGAACGTCCATCGCCGTGCAGAGCGATGCGAGCCTCCGGCGAACCTCCCGCGGCATGTGCCAGATGGTGCCGCCCTCGGGGGGATAGACGCCCGCCTGATCGCACAGCGCCCGCGCCAGCCGCTCGGGCAGGTTGCAAGGGCGCTGACTGAGGATCTTGACCGGCGAGGTCTCGCGCCGCTCCACCAGCAGCGCGTCCAATCGCTCGGTGTCGGCCCCGGGCAGCAGGTTCAGCAGCAGCTTGGCGCCCGCATCTTCACGCTTTGCGTCCAGGTAGTAGCGGCTGACGTCCAAGGGGCCTGGTCCTGAGAGTCCAAAGTGTGTGAAAAGGGTGCTGTTTGTGAAGGACGCGAGCTTCCTGCCGGTGCCGCTCGTGACCGTCAGCGTCGCGGGGACGGCGATTCCGCTGAGCGCTTTGAGGAACCATGCCCCGTTCTCATCGCCGACCGTGAGGGGGACAAGCGACGGGAAAACCTGCGGCGTCACGGTGTGACCCAGCGATTTGGCGAACGCGTACCCGGCGCCGTCGGACCCGCTCCGGGGCAGGGCCATGCCGCCAGTGGCGAGGATGACGCGCCGGGCGGCGATGGTGTGCGCTTCGGCACCGTCCTGTGACGCCCGGGTAATCAGGAACCCGTCGCCGCCGCGTTCGATTGAGGCGACGCGCCAGGGATGACGGAGCTCGA
>DASPMT010000478.1:0-3854 GCA_035626935.1 Phycisphaerales bacterium
GCCGAGCAGCGCGCGTCGACGCTCCAGGAGATCATCGATCAGCACAGCGACGAAGTCGCCAAGGCGGAGTCCCGCTACGACGCTCTGGCGCGTCAGCTCGAGGAGGCGCAGCGGGCGATCGGCGCGAGCGGAGACGCCCGCGCCGAGCACATGCGCGCCATGCAGAACCAGGGCGAGCAGCACGGCGCGCGGTTGTCGGAGGCGCACGCCGCCGCCCAGCAGGCCCGCGCCGAGGCCGACCGCGCCGCCGCCGCGCTCAACGAGGAACGCACGCGAGCCGACCAGGCCGAGGAGCGTGCCTCGGCGATGGCCCGGCGTCTGGCCGACGCCGAGCAGGGTGTCCAGCACTCTGACGAAGCCTTCAGGCGAGCCTGCGAGCAGGCGGCCGCCACCGCGCGTGCGCTGGCGCAGGCCGAGGCGGCGCAGCAGATCGAGCAGTTGAAGGCAGCGGCCGCCGGATCAAACGATGGCGGTGCGGGAGCCCGGAAGCGGATCGCCGAGCTCGAGTCGACGGTGAAGAAGCGCGAGGTTGAGGTTTCCGAGCTGCGGGCAAAGGTGAAGGTTGCCGAGTCCGAGGCGTCGGCCGGCGCCGGCGAAGGGTTCTCCGCCGATCAGCGTCGCCGGCTGGAGGCCGAGCTCGCCCAGCGCGAGGAGGCTCTCAGCGTGCTCGCCAACCGTCTGCTCAACAGCGAGGAGCGGGCCGTTGCCGCCCAGGCGCAGATGGACCGCCTCTCCGACGAGCTCCACGCCTGGGAAGAAAAGGCGGCGTCGGGGGCCCTGTCCCGTACCGACGGAAACGGCGTCGTGCACCAGGCGACCGCGGAGGTCGCAGTCAGCGACTCGCGTCGGCGTCGGCTGCGGCGCGTGCGCGAGCTGTTGGCGCAGGAGCACCGCAAGGTCCTGCTGGCCAAGGAGGCGCTGGGTCGGCACAAAGCCGAAGCGGACGGCGTGCTGCAGCAGCGGGCCCGGCTCAGCCAGCTTGCACAGAACCTGCAGGCGGCCGAGGCAGAGACGATCAAGGCCCGGGCGAAGTCGGGCGCCGGTTCGGTCATCGTCGCGGCGGTGATGACGCTGATCGCCGTTGCGGGCATCAGCTACCTTGCGGCGGGCGTGCTGTGGCCGTCAACCTACGCCGCACGCGCCACGCTCGCGGCAGAGAGCGACGGCCGGGCGCCGTCGGAGCAGCAGAACCGCGTCTGGGTGCAGGCGCACGAGCGGTTGGCGACCGACCTGCAGGTCTACACGCTGGCCGCTGAGCGGTTCCAGCAGCGCGGGATGCGCGAGCTGGCGACGGCCGCCGCGGTCCAGGACCGGTTCGGTAACGGCCTGGCCGTGCTGAGCGACGTGCCGGGCCAGGTGACGCTCGAGCTCCGGGGCGTTGGTCGGGAGAACACGGCGCGCGAGCTGGAGACGTTCGCCGGCGCGGTGAGCGCAATCGCCAACTCGCGGCGCCAGATGCGTCAGGACGGGATGGGCACCAACATCGTCAAGCAGGCCGAGGCGGGCTTTGACCCGCTCGACGGCAAGCGGCAGGTGGCGATGCTGGGCGCCTTGGGCGCCGGCTTGGCCGCCGCGTTCGCGGCGGGCTTCGCGGTCTATAAGGTGCTGGCCCGCGTGCGGAAGCCCCAGCCCGGGTCTGACCCGCTGGAATCGTTCGCGCAGGGTCCGCTGGCTCGACTGTCGCCTGACCGGCCGGGCAGCGCGGCCGCTTGAGACGGTCGCATGAAGGATGAAAAAGGCCCGGGTGAACCCGGGCCTTTGCGCTTGATTGAGAAACCGGTCGTTCAGAGGCTGCCGGACGCAACGCTCTTGAGCACCGCCTCCTGCTGGGCCGCGGACTTGAGCACAAAGCTCTGGCCCGGGGCCACCTTCAGGTTGGCGAACTGGTTGACGACCCGGCTGGACTGCGAGTTGATCTGCGCGATCGTGCGCACCACGTTCCCCGTTGGGTCGAGGAGCGCAAGGGTGTAGCCGCCCTCGATCTGCGGCAGGTCACGGGCGAAGAACTGGGCAGTCTCGTTCTCACCATCGACCATCAGCAGCGCCGAGCCGCGGGCCTCTGCGCTGGCTGGCGAGAACTGGACGAACTCGGTCTTGTCGCTGGTGAGCATGTGCTCGAACTTGACGCCGAACTCCCTCAGCCACTTGTCCGCCAAGGCGTTGGCCTGCACGGTGTTGTTCACGTTCTGGAAGTCGCTGTAGAGCTTGAGGGTGACGACGCCAAAGAGCAGGGCGGCGGCCATGCTGCCGATCGCGGCGGCCCGCCAGAAAGGAGCAACGGACGTGGAGCGGACGATGGCCGGGGTAAGCCGCCCGGCGACTTCCGGCCGGCGGCTCTCACTGCGCACAGCTGCGGCGACGGCCGCCAGCACGCGCTGGCGGAGCGAGGCCGGCGGCTGGACGTTCGGCAGGAGGCTGTCGATCTGAACGGCGCGCGCCTGGCTGTCGCGGACGAGCTGCTGGATCGACGTCGGCGCGTTCCCGAACGCGCGTTCGAACGAGAGGCGTTCCCCCTCGTCGAGCATCCCCAGCGCGTCGAGCTGGGCAAGCTCGATGAGGTCGCGGTTGCTGAAGTCGTGGTTCGGCGGTGTAGAGGGGTTCATGCTGTCAGTCCTTCACTCACGTCGCGCTCGCGCAGCCGCACCAGGGCGCGGCTGAGAGCGGACTTGATCGTTCCCAAAGGCGTGTTAAGCTCCTCGCCGATCTGGCGCAGCGTCTGCCCGTTGAGGTACGCTCGTACCACGACGGTCTTCTGCAGTTCGGGGAGCTGGTCGATCTTCTTCATAAGCGTCGCGAAGCGTTCCTGCTGCTCGGCGTCAAGGTTTCCGCCTGCGCTTGCCTCCACCGACCCGTGCTGCACGTCCAGCAGCTTCTCTTCCAGACCCGACGACTTGATGGCCGAGCGCGAGCGGCGCAGGCGGTCCACCATGTACCGTCGGCTGATCAGCATCACCCACGTGACCAGGGCAGCCCTGGTCGGGTCATACCGGTCGCTGGTCCTCCAGAGGCGGACGAACACCTCCTGGACCGCGTCCTCAGCCTCATCCCGGCTGGGAAGGGACTGGTACGCCATGCGGTAGATGAGGCTGCCGAAGCGGTCGTACAGCAACGCGACCGCTGCGGGGTCGCCCGCGGCTACGCCCTGCATGAGGCGCAAGTCTGCAGCCTGGATCTCCGCATCGGCGGGCATCAGCACCTTTCCGACCGACCGGCGGACTCGCCGGCAGAACCTATACGCACCCCTCTGTTTGAGGGTTGCGTTGAAGAGGCTCACACAAGCTCAGCATACCACATCTTCGCGTTTGGGGACGAAACACCCCTTAAGGTGGTGGTCCGAGAATGTAGGTGATTTCACCCCCCTTTTCTCCCTCGCCGGTGGCCTTGACACCGAAGGTGGTTTACAGTCAACTCGTACCGGTTCACGATTTCGGGTGAAGATCAGGAGCCGACCGTGCGGGCCATCGTGAGGGTCTGTGCATCTACTGAACAACGCCAGACGCGGCGCCTCCGGGCCTCGCGTGCGTTCACGCTGATCGACGTTCTTGTGTCGATGGCGGTGATCTCGGTGCTCATCGGCCTGATGCTGCCGGCGCTCACCGCGATCCGCGAGACGACGCGGAAGGTGGTCTGCTCCTCGAACATCCGGCAGATCGGCCTGTCCACCGCCATGTACGCCGACGATTACAAGGGGCAATTGCCTCACAGCCGCTACTACGAGAAATCGCTCTACACATCGATCGACACGATCGCGCCGACGGACCTGATGATGGCCCGCATCGCCGAGTTCAACGACTGGGACGGCCTCGGACTTCTTTACGGCCGCCAGTACTGCTCCGCGGCACAGGTCTATTACT
>DASPMT010000479.1:0-5451 GCA_035626935.1 Phycisphaerales bacterium
GTCGCCCGCTTGAACGATCGCACCGCTTCGTCGTGGTTGAAGGCGAACATCCAGCGCAGCCCGTCGTCGAACCACTTCTGCGCCTCCGGCGACGCGGTGGTGACGGTGCGGCTGTGGCGCCCCAAACCGGCACCGGAAACCGAACCGGCCGGCGCGTCGCCCGCCACCGTCGCGCAGCCTGAGACGATCAACGCGGCGCCCGTCAATGTGAGCACGATGAGCGAACCGGTAAAGAGTCGGGATCGGTGTGCCATGCGCAACGATACCCAGGCAGTTTGCACCCGCACTCCGCCCGTTCGGCTCGGGCACTCGAGCCGTCACCCCTCACGCGGACGGTGCCGGTCTTCACCCGTCTTGCCCGTCCGGCGGGAACTGCCGACGCCGCGGTCAGGAGCCGTCCCCGTGCGCTCGCTCGAAGGCTCATCAGCGGGGCTTGGTCCGCGCTTTACGCCCGACCGCCCCCGCGACCCGCCGGCCTGCTCCTGCTGCGGGTCAGCGGATGGGTCGGTAGCACGCACACCACCGTGCTGGCCCGGGTGCACATTCGACGCCCCGCCACTCTCGCCACGCGCCCCCGCCAGCGCATCGCGCCGCTCCGCCGCCCATGGCCCGATTGCCGCGTCGCGGCTCGTCGCCCCTTGGTCGGCATGCTCGCGGCTCTCGGTCCGCCGGCGCTCGTCCGCCTCGCCCGGCGCTGCAGCGCGGCCCGGCCCGACGGGCGCCTGGTCTCCCAGCTCCTTTGTGCGACGTTTGGACTCCCCTTCGGCCTTGAGCGGGTTGCGCGGCGAAGTGTCAGGTTTGTGTGCCATGCTGCAACCCCGGACGCTCAACCTCAAGTGGGGATGAAACCGCGCCCGGTGCCGGCCATACCGTCCATGTCATCTATGCAGGCGTACCCCATCGCGACCGACACCCTCCATGACCTCGCGGCCGCTCGCGATGAGGCCCGACAGGCGGTGGGTCGCTCACCCGACGACCGGCGCTCGGACGCCCAAGCGCAACTCGCCCGGGTCGAACAAGCCCTCGCCGCAGCGGATGCTGCGAATAGCGGTCGTACGGAGGAGGCCCGGATTCTGCTTGAGAGCATACTGCCGGGCGCTGAAGACCTCCGCATCCTTTTTTTCGGCTTTCAGTTCTTCTTCCGCACGTCCGTCGCTGAAGGCGTTGCGCCGCATCTGCGCGAAGCCGGGCTTAACCGTGCCGAGGAACTCGTGCGCCGCCGCCTGTCGCTGGCCGAGGCGCTCGCCGCGCACGCTGCGGCCGCCCGCGCCCACACCAACCTCGGGCTCGTCCTGCAGTTCAAAGGCCTCGGTGCCGCCGCAGAACCGCACTACCTTCTCGCGGCCGACATCGACCGGCGGATCGGCAACGACTTCGGTCTTGCGCGCGACTTGGGCAACCTCGGCCAGTACTACGAGTCGCAGGGTGACCTCGAAAGGGCGGAAACCCTGACGAGCCAGTCGCTCGATCTCGCCGAACGGATCGCCTATCACGAACTCGCCGCCGGCAAGCTCGCCAACCTGGGCGATATCGCGCGCAAGCGAGGCGACGATGCACAGGCCCGGCACTTCTGGGAGCACTGCGTTGCACTATGTGAGAAGCACGGAGTGACAGCCGGGAAGGATCATGCCGCAGCGATGCTGGTCGCATTGCGCCGGTAGAACCCTCGCTCTTCGAGGGAGCCTCCCCCCTAAGGGTCCTGCATGGCCATGGCCGTGGTGCCAATTTGGCATCCATTCCCCGCCTTCGTTGTCACCATTGCCGGACCGGCCCCGTGGCGCACCGCCGCAGGCTCGGCACGCACTTTGCAAACGCCGCTCTGTTTCGCTCGCATCGTGCGTGCGTTGCTTTCGGACCAATGGTGTTTCGTAAGGAGGTAACCCATGCTGAACACACTACTCCCCAACATGTTCCCAACTGACCTTGATGCCCTCTCGCACCAGATGAGCCGGCTCTTGCACGCGAGCACGCCCTTCTCTGGCCCCGGTCCCACGGCGCCCTGGCCCGGCATCAACATCTGGCGTGCCGGCGACACCATCGTCGCCGAGGCGGAGATCCCCGGCTTCAGGCTCGACGACGTCGAAGTGACGGCGGCCCGCGACACCGTCACCATCCGTGGCCGCCGTGCCCCCTCGGCCCCTGAAAACGCCGCCGCTATCCGCGTTGAGCGCCTCGTCACGAGCTTCGAACGGTCCTTCCAGCTCCCGTTCGAGTTGGACACCGACGCCATCGAAGCGACGCTCACCGACGGGGTGCTCCGCGTGACGATGCCCGTCGCAGAGACCGCCCGTCCCCGCCGCGTCGCCATCAAGGCGCTCGGCGCCGGCGACCAGCCCCGTGCCGCGCTCCCAGAGGGCGGCTCCGTTAAGAAGTAATCAAAGGTACCTCAGAACACAGCGACATTTACAAGCAAGGAGCACCATGATGAACACGCACAATACTCATCCAACCGCCACCGGCACGGCGGCGTGCGGCTGCGGCACTTCAACCAAGTCGGGCAATATCACCTACCGTCCGCCGATGGATCTTTATCACTTGAGCGACCGGTACGAGATCCACCTCGACCTCCCCGGCGCGACGGCCGAACAGATCGAGGCCGCCGTCGACGGTGACGTCCTCACCGTTGCCGGGCGAGTGACCGCTCGATACACCGGCGAGATCACTCCGATCCACGCCGAGTACGGCGTCGGGGACTTCGAGCGAAGCATCCGTCTTGGGGAAGACGTGGACGTCGAGCGGCTCGATGCGCGTTACCAGGAAGGTGTGCTGACCATCGTGCTCCCTAAACGAGCTGAACGCCAGCCTCGCCGAGTGCCGGTGAAGGGCGGATCCAGCCGCTGAACCTGTCCGAACGTGCCGCAGCTCACAATCGCCCGCGCCGCCGTCATGGGCGGCGCGGGCTTTTCACTCCGGTCACAGCATCGCGCGGGGCTTCACCACCGCTTCAGCGGCGCTTCACGCCCTGGTGACCTTGGCACATATCGCCCGCTCCAAAACCAGCCCGCCCGCTCACGTACCACTGAGGCTGAAGCCCGCTCCCGTCAAGCTCCCGGGCGCCGAACACTTCCTACCCGACGCCCGGCGTCCGTCGCTCCCGCAGATCCATGACGCGGCCCAGGGTTGCCGCGGCTGTCCCCTCTACGCCAACGCCACACAGGCGGTGACTGCTGAAGTGGGGGACCACACGCTCAAGCTGCCGCGCACGCGCCCGTCCATCATGCTCGTCGGCGAGCAGCCCGGCGACCAGGAGGACCTGCAGGGGCACCCGTTCGTCGGGCCCGCTGGCAAGCTGCTCGACAAGGCGCTCGCCGAGGCAGGGATCCAACGAAAAGACACCATCATCACCAACGCGGTCAAGCACTTCAAGTGGACTCCCGATCCGCGCGGAAAGCGGCGCCTCCACTCCAAGCCGAGCGCCGGTGAAGTCCGTGCGTGCCGGCCCTGGCTCGAGAAAGAAATCGAGCTCGTCTCTCCCAAGGTGATCGTCTGCCTGGGTGCCACCGCGTCGCAATCGCTCCTGGGCGCATCCTTCCGCATCACGCGCTCCAGAGGCCAACCGGTCCGCTCGACCCAATGGGCCGAAGCCGTTTTGGCTACATACCACCCGTCTGCAATACTCCGCGCCCCCGACCACCAAAGCCGCGAGCATCAGTTCGGCGAGCTCGTCATCGACCTGAAGCTCGCGCACACGCTCGCCCACGGCTAGAGGCCGCCCTTGGCTCGGACGACTGCTTCCCGGATAACCCGCCTCAACTCGTCAGGGCTCGGTGATCGGCCCAGGGCGACAATGTCCTTGGCGGTGTCGCGCTCTCCACCCTCCGCGAACACCAGAACGCGCCTGCCGGTCCCCGACGAACAGAAGGCCTTCAGCTCCACTTCCGGCCGCTCATCAGTGACCCACAGCGACGCATCGCCGCGGCTCCGCTCGCTGCAAACCCCAAGCTGCCCCAGCACCGAAGCGATCAGTGCCCGGCGCCTTGGATCTGAGACGTCGACCGCCGCCACGAGTTGCGCGCCCGCCTGCTCGCCGGCGCCGCCTCGACGGTCTGGCGCTCCAGGCTTGCCCGCTGCGGGCAACCAGATCGTGAACACGGCACCCTTCCCGGGTGACGACCGCAACTGCACGCTGCCGCCGGCAGACTCCACCATCCCGCGCACCAGCGCCAGCCCCATCCCGGTGCTGACGCCCCGTCCCTTTGTCGAGAAGTACGGCTCGAAGCACCGCGCCACCACCTCGGGCGACATCCCGGGCCCGTCGTCAATCACGACCAGCTGCACGCCGTTACCCGCCCGCTCAGACTCAATCCGCACCGTTCCTTCCGGACCCGTCGCCATCGCCTCGCCCGCATTCTGCACGAGGTTGAACACGATCTGCGTCAGCGCGACGCGGCTGATGCCCGCGCGCGGAACGCCGCCGGAACCGAACTCCAAGCCCTCAAGCCGAACGTGCCGGGGCAGGACGGCCTTGAGCATGCCCTGCGCTTCGGGCCACCAGTCGTACAGGTCTGTTCCGTCAGCGGGGGGCGGCGCTTCGGGGTCCGCGGCTAGCTGGCGCAAGCCGGCCGACAGGCGCTTGATGTAGCTCAACCCCTCGCTGATCCCGTCAAGGTCCTCCCTGGCGGCGTTGCTGAGGTTGGAACGGCCCAGCGACTCAAGACGGATGCGCATCGGCAGCACGAGATTCGCCAGGTCGTGGCCCAGTCCGGCCGCGAGCGTGCCGATCGCCGCCAGCCGCTCGGCGCGGCGCAAGCTCCCCTGCGAGCGTTCGAGCTCGGCGGTACGCTCGGCAACCAGCTCCTCCAGACGCTCGCGGTGCGCCCGCAGCGCCTCCTCGTCGCGGCGGCGCTCAGTGATGTCGGAGAACAGGACCGCGACGTGCCGTCCCTCTGTCGCCCTGCCGATTTCCGGCTCCAACACCCCGCCCGCTCCGTCGGCCTCAAGCCGGAACGCGTACACGTCGTACACGCGCCCCAGCGCGTCGGCCGTCCGCACAAAGCGCACGGACTCCCCCGTCGTGGCGACGCGTCCATAGATCTCCGCCCAGTGCCGTTCGTGCCCCGGCGCAAGCTCCCGCATCCTCTTGCCGACCACGTCGCGCAGCCCGGTCTGCCGTTCGAACGCCGCGTTGACCTCCAAAAAGAGATAGTCCACCGGACGTCCGTCGGGCCCGAACTCGAGCTCGATGATGCAGAACCCCTGGTCGATGGAGTTGAACAGCATCCGGTACCGCAGATCCCCGGCGCGCTCCGCCGCGAGCGCCCGCTGCTCGCGCCGCCGGATCACCGTCGCCGCCCAGAACAGCAGCCACAGCAGCAGCCCGATCAACGAGAGGATCAGCAGCGACCGACCCGTCGGCGCGTCGAAATACCCTGCCCGCTCTCCCAGCGTCCGCAGGTACCCCAGCACCACCGGCAGGCCGACTACCACGAAGAACGCCCGGCGCACCAGCAC